>NZ_JAHKSN010000011.1 GCF_018863415.1 Deinococcus aestuarii
CAACGTGACCTTCACGGTGGAGCTGATCAAGCCCATCGCCATGGAGGAGGGCCTGCGCTTTGCCATCCGTGAGGGTGGCCGCACCGTCGGCGCCGGCGTCGTCACCAAGGTCCTGGAGTAAGCTCGGGCACCTGCCAGAGTGACCGGGGGAGGCTTGATCGGCCTCCCCCCCTTGTTTTATCGGCCACAGGGTGGACACCCCCCTTCCAACTGCCTATACTTCCAATGTTGCCCGCCCCAAGGCGGGCTTTTACCAGCGACCCCGGCCCCGACCGGCGGGCTGGGAGCACGGCTTTCGGCCAAGGCCGGGGCCGCGCGAAAGGAGCACCAACATGGCGAAAGACGGACCTCGCATCATCGTGAAGATGGAAAGCACCGCTGGCACGGGCTTTTATTACACGACCACCAAGAACCGCCGCAACACGCAGGCCAAGATGGAACTGCGCAAGTACGACCCCGTGGCGAAAAAGCATGTCGTGTTCAAGGAGAAGAAGGTCTGAGACCGGGACCGGGCTGCTTTGATGGCCCGGCCAGGTCCCACCTTCCTCTCCGCCTGAACGTGACGGCGGCAACCAGGTGAGCGGATGAAACTGATTCAGTACTTGCGGGACTCCCGCGCGGAACTGGCGCGTGTGACGTGGCCTACGCGGCAGGGCGTCATCGAGGGCACGCAGGCCGTCTTGATCTTCGTGGTCGCCCTGACCCTGATCGTGTTCGCGATGGACTCCCTTTTCGGCGCGCTCGTGCGGGCGGTGCTGCCGTGAGCATCGAGTGGTACGCGGTGCACACCTACGTCGGTCAGGAAGACCGCGTGGAGCAGCACCTGATGGAGCGCGCCCGGAAGCTCGGGATGCTCCACTCCAAGATTTTCCAGGTTCTCCAGCCCAAGGAAAAGGCGATGGAGTTGCAGGAGGGCGGCAAGAAGGTCGAGGTCGAGCGCAAGCTCTTCCCGGGCTACGTCTTCGTGCAGATGGACGTGGAAGACGACGATTCCCCGGGGGAACTCGGTGAGTCGTGGGAGGTCGTGCGCGGGACGAACGGCGTCACCGGTTTTGTCGGCACGGCAACCCGGCCGGTGCCCCTCTCGCCCGACGAGGTGCAGCGCCTGCTCGCCTCGGTGGGCGTGGCGGCGCAGCCCCAGGAGGAAGCGCCCCGCGTCAAGGTCAACCTCAAGCCGGGCGACATGGTTCGCGTGACGGGTGGACCTTTCGCCGATTTCAGCGGCGTGATCAGCGAGGTCAACGCCCCGCAGGCGAAGGTCAAGGTGCTCGTGAGCATCTTCGGCCGCGAGACGCCCGTCGAACTCGACTTCGCGCAGGTCGCCAAGTAGGTCGGCGGGGCGGGGTTGGCAGCCTTGCCCCGGACCTGTAGACTTGCAAAGTTGCCGCAGTGGTGGCCCCAGGGCTTTCCGACTGCGGAACTTAGCGCCCGCACCCCGCCCCTCCCTGTGCCCAATGGGACGGAGAGACGCCGGGGGAGCTAAGGAGGAAACAGCATGGCAAAGAAAGTGACCGGGATCGTGAAGCTTCAGCTTCCGGCCGGAAAGGCGACGCCCGCCCCGCCCGTGGGGCCCGCGCTCGGCCAGTACGGCGCGAACATCATGGGGTTCACGAAGGAGTTCAACGCGGCGACCGCCGACAAGGGTGACGCGATCATCCCCGTGGAGATCACCATCTACGCAGACCGCTCCTTTACCTTCATCACCAAGACGCCGCCCATGAGCTACCTGATCCGCAAGGCGGCGGGGCTCCAGAAGGGCAGCGCCACCCCCAACAAGGCCAAGGTCGGCAAGCTGAACTGGGATCAGGTCATGGAGATCGCCCGCACCAAGATGCCTGACCTGAACGCCGGGAGCGTCGAGGCCGCCGCGAACACCGTGGCCGGTACCGCCCGCAGCATGGGCGTGACCATCGAGGGGGCCCCCCATGCCTAAGCACGGCAAGCGTTACCGCGCCCTGGTAGACCGGGTGGACCGCTCCAAGCAGTACACCATCGACGAGGCCGCCACGCTCGTCAGGGAACTCGCCACCGCGAAGTTCGACGAGACGGTGGAAGTGCACTTCCGCCTGGGGATCGACCCCCGCAAGAGTGATCAGAACGTGCGCGGCACGGTGTCCCTGCCCCACGGCACGGGCCGCAGCGTGCGCGTCGCGGTGATCACCCGGGGCGATAACGTGGCCGCTGCGGAGGCCGCCGGAGCGGACGTGGTGGGCGCCGAGGACCTGATCGAGCGCATTGCGAACGGCTTTCTCGACTTTGACGCCGTGGTGGCGACGCCCGACGTGATGGCCCTCGTCGGCCAGCGCCTCGCCCGTCTCCTTGGGCCGCGCGGCCTGCTGCCCAACCCCAAGAGCGGGACGGTCGGCACGGACGTGGCGGGAATGGTACGCGGGCTCAAGGCGGGCCGCATCGAGTTTCGCAACGACAAGACGGGCGTGGTGCACGCGCCCATCGGGAAGGCGAGCTTCGAATCGGGCAACCTCAGCGCGAACTATACGGCCCTGCTGAATGCCCTGGAGGCCGCCAAGCCCGGCGCCGCCAAGGGCGTGTACCTCCGCAGCGCGCACCTGACGACCACGATGGGGCCGAGCATTCCCCTGACGCTGGGTGCGCAGGCCTGATTTCCACGGGGAGGGAGGAGACCACAGGCCCCTTTCTCCCCTATACTCCTTCGGCACCCCGGTGCGCTTCTTGCACCTTCTTCAAATGGCACCGTAGACAGCGGGGACCGCAGCCAGGTTTAAATATCCCGCCGAGTTGTCAGGGCGTGACAAGCGCACCTGAACTTGTTCACCACACAGGAGGTCTTCAAGCGTGGCGAACGAAAAGAACATGCAGACCCTGGGCAGCCTGCGTGAGAGCCTGACGGGCGTCGAGACGTTCTACGTCGTCGATTACCAAGGCCTCACCGCCGGACAGCTCACGAAGCTGCGGCAAGACATTCGGACGAAGGGCGGCCAGCTCATCGTCGCCAAGAACACGTTGATCAACCTGGCCCTTCAGGACGGCGGGCGCGACTTCGCGGACGCCCTCCAGGGACCCAGCGCCCTCGTGCTCGCGCAGGACGATCCGGCGGGCATCGCCAAGACGCTCAGCGACGCGGCCAAGGGCAACGACCGGGGCATCCCTGCCATGAAGGGCGGCTTCGTCGAGGGGCAGCGCGTGGACGTGCGCGTGATCGAACGTCTCGCCAACCTCGGCAGCAAGCAGAGCCTTCAGGGCGAGTTCGTGGGCGTGCTCAGCGCGCACCTCAGCAACTTCGTCGGCATCCTCGAAGCCTACCGCGAGAAGCTCGGCGGCGCGACCGAGGCTGCCTAAACGCACCACTCTTCCCCAGTTCCAAAAATTCAGTCCAGGAGGACTCACCCCATGGCTTACGACAAGCAGGCTCTGATCGACCAGCTCAGCACCCTCACCATCATGGAACTCGCCGATCTCATCGATGGTCTCAAGGCCCAGTGGGGCGTGACCGCTGCCGTGGCGGTCAGCGGTGGCGGCGCGGCTGCCGACGCGGCCCCGGCCGAGGAGAAGACCGAGTTCGACGTCGTGCTGGTGGACGCGGGCGCGAGCAAGATCAACGTCATCAAGGAGATCCGCGCCATCACCGGCCTGGGCCTCAAGGAAGCCAAGGACCTCAGCGAGAAGGGCGGCGCGATCAAGGAAGGCGTCAGCAAGGAAGACGCCGACAAGTTCCGCGCCCAGCTCGAAGGTGCGGGCGCCAAGGTCGAAGTCCGCTGATCCCCACCCCCACCGGGAGTGCAGCCCCCAGCCGCAAGGTCGGGGGTTTTTCTTGGCCCACCCGCTCAGTGTGATCTGGCACACTACTCTGGCGGGGGAAGGCAGTCATATTAAGGTGGTTATTTTCCCAGGAAGTTCCTAGAAGAGGCGCGGTTGGGTAAACAGCCAACCCGTCCTTTTTGGCTGGGGATGACGAGGAGTCGAGCATGGCAGTAGGCAGAGTGAAGTGGTTTAACGCGGAAAAGGGTTACGGATTCATCGAGACGGAAGGCAGCCCCGACGTGTTCGCGCATTTCAGCGCGATCCAGGCCCAGGGCTTCAAGAAGCTCAACGAGGGCGATGAGGTCGAGTTCGAGATCGAGCCCGGCCAGCGCGGCAAGGGCCCCCAGGCCAAGAACATCGTCGTGACCAAGGCGGCCCCGGCGAGCGACAGCAGTGGGAGCTCCGGCGGCGGCTACAGCAGCCGTCCCCCCCGCCGCGACCGCGACGACCGCTGGTAAGCGGAGAAGCGAGCAAGTTCAAGCCCCCAGCCGCGAGGTTGGGGGTTTTGTTATGCCGGGCGGTAGAGGACGTGAAGGGTGTCCACGAGCTTGAACACCGTCTCCCCTCCTGACCTCTCCGTGAGGCATGGGGGGACGGGCGTTTGGAGCTGACCACTCTTCACCTGCTCCTCCAGTTACGATGTAGAGGCCATTCCATTCGCCAGCGGGGAATCTGGGTAAAGCCTGCTCATCTAGCGTGTGCCAAGTCTCTGCTGCCTCCAACAAGAGTTCTCGTGCAAGACGACCGAAATGTATTTCGGCAAAGTCTTCGTCGTACCAGCCAAGCCGAAACGCGGAGGCAAAGGGCGAGAGCACCACTTCGCCGTCCTCGTCGTAGGTGAACCCCAGGCTGTTATGGAGCGTCTGTCCCCAGGCTGTTATGGAGCGTCTGTTCGTCTGGAGCCTCGACAATCCATAAGGTCACCACTTCCGGCTGATACAGGCTCACCTCAGCTCCCGCCGCAGACCCGCCGCCATCTGGAACCACTCGCGCTCCTGGCGGCGATAGAGATTGGTGGCCCGGCGTTCTGTTTTTTCAAGCTGGTCGAGAATCTGCCGGGCCTCGTCCCGCCTCCCCTGCTTTAGGAGGAAGGCGGCGTAGCGGGCGCGTGGTTCCTCCGTCGTGGCGGCGGTCATGGCGTCGCGGTAGGTCCCGTCGGCCTCGGCGGTTTTGCCCTGGGCCTCCTGCGCCTGCGCGAGCAGGGTCAGGCTGCGGGTGCGGGTGGCGGCACTTGTCTTGAGGTCTACCCGATTGAGCAGCTTTTCGGCGGCGGCAGCGTTTCCCCGCGCGAGTTCGAGTTCGGCGCTGGTCAGCAGCACGACCGGATCGTCGGCATAGATGCCGTTCAGGAGTGGCTGGAGGCTGGCCTGCGCCTCGTCGGGTCGCCCCGCACGGGCCTGAAGCGCGGCCAGATCGGCCCTGTTGGCGAGGGTGTCGCTCTCGGCGAGTTCCGCCTGCGCCTCCCGGATGCGGGTGTCGAGCGGCTTGATCGCCTCCAGACCCGCCCCCAGCGCGGCCCCGGCCCGGCGCCCGCTGCCCCGCAGGGTGGGCAGGAACTCCAGAAAAAAGTAGATCAGCACGCCCAGAAATCCGCCCACGAACAGACTGAACCCCAGCACGGCGATCCAGATGACCCCCCGCCGGGTGACGATGGCGTGGACCAGAAAAATGACGTTCAGAATGGTAAAAACGGTGAACAACCAGGGCGCCTGGTTGAAGATGGCGAACGGATTCATACCTGATGGTACGGCCTGACCTGCGTGGCGGTTCCAGAAGGGGCGTCCCAGGGCACGAAAAACCGTGGAGAATCTGGAGAGAAGAGCACCGTCGGATGCGGAGGGGCTTGACAGCCCGGATAGTCAGGGTCTATACTCCCTGGTCGCCAGCCATGATGGGCCGGACAGGAGACCCTTGCAGGCACGAGTTCTTCCCTTTTTGGACTCCTCAATTTAGCACTTTTCTTCAGGGACACGGCCGGAGTGGCTGGGGTCCCGCCTGCGCCGTTCTCTGCCCCGGGGCGGCACAGGGCATCACCCTGGGCGCGAGGTGTGAATGAGCCTAAGCAGCCAGAAACCGCGCATCGAGCGTTTCGGTGAAATCACCGAAGTGATTCCGCTGCCGAACCTGACCGAAGTGCAGGTCAACTCCTTCAAGGCGTTCCTGCAAGCCGATAAGGCGCCCGACCGCCGCGACAACACCGGGCTCCAGAGCGCCTTCCGCGAGGTCTTCCCCATCGACGAGACCGAGAAGGGGCGCTCCACGGGCCTCGTGCTCGACTTTCTGGAGTACCGCCTCGGCGAGCCGCCCTACACCCCCGAGGAGTGCCGCGAGAAGGACCTAACCTACCAGGCGCCGATGTACGCCAAGCTCCAACTGATCCACAAGGACAGCGGCCTGATCAAGGAAGACCAGGTGTTCCTGGGCGACCTGCCGCTGATGACCGAGGACGGCTCGTTTGTCATCAATGGGGCAGACCGCGTGGTGATCTCGCAGATTCACCGCTCGCCCGGCGTGTACTTCACGTTGAGCTACAAGGGGATCAAGAAGCTCTACACCGCCGCCATCATCCCCATGCCCAAGCGCGGCCCGTGGATTGAGCTGGAGATGAACGCGGGTGTGCTGGAGATGAAGGTCAACAAGCGCAAGTTCCCGGTGGCAATGCTGCTGCGGGTCCTCGGTTACGACGACGCGCAGCTCAAGGCGCTGTTCACCGAGTTCGAGCCCGACGCCGAGCTGCCCGAGGACAAGAGCGCGGGCATGAGCGCCGACGAGGCCCTGCTGCGCCTCTTCACCGTGCTGCGCCCTGGCGACCCGCCCAAGCGCGACAAGGCGATCCAGTACCTCTACGGGCTGCTCGCCGACCCCAAGAGGTACGACCTGGGCGAGCCCGGCCGCTTCAAGATGAACACCAAGCTGGGCGTGAACCGCGAGGAGCGCACGCTGCTGACCTTCCAGGACGGCAAGTTCAGCGACGCGGGTCTGGTGGACACCATCCGCTACCTGATGGCGCTGCAACGCGGCCTGGAGACCGTGGGACTCGGCGCGGACGCGGACGGTGTAGTGAACGACGTGCCCGTCACGGAAGACGACATCGACCACCTCGGCAACCGCCGTGTCCGCACGGTGGGCGAACTGCTCGCCGACCAGCTCCGGGTGGGCATGGGCCGCATGGCGCGCGGCGTGCGCGAGCGGATGTTGCTTGGCAACCCCGACGCGGCGACCCCGACCAAGCTCGTGAACAATCGCCCCATCGTGGCGGCGATGCGCGAGTTCTTCGGGCGCAGCCAGCTTTCCCAATTCAAGGACCAGACCAACCCGCTGTCGGACCTCCGTCACAAGCGCCGTATCTCGGCGCTGGGGCCGGGCGGCCTGACGCGCGAGCGGGCGGGCTTCGACGTGCGCGACGTGCACCGTACGCACTACGGGCGCATCTGCCCCATCGAGACGCCGGAAGGTGCCAACATCGGCCTGATCTCCTCGCTGTCGAGCTACAGTAAGGTCAACGAGCTGGGCTTCATCGAGGCGCCGTACCGCCGGGTCGAGGGCGGCAAGGTCACCGACGACGTGATCTACATGACCGCCGACATCGAGGACCGCTACACCATCGCGCAGGCGAACTCGCCGCTGAACGGTGACGGCACCTTCGCCGACGAGCGGGTGCTGGCCCGCCGCAAGGGGGACCCGCTGCTCTACACGCCCGACGAAGTGGACTTCATGGACGTGTCGCCCAAGCAGATCGTCTCGATCAACACGTCGCTGATCCCCTTCCTGGAGCACGACGACGCGAACCGCGCGCTCATGGGTTCCAACATGCAGTCGCAGGCCGTGCCGCTCGTGCGCGCCGACAGCCCCGCCGTGGGCACGGGCGTCGAGGAGCGCGTGGTGACGGACTCGGGCACCAGCGTGATCAGCGACGTGACGGGCCGCGTGAGTTACGTGGACTCGCGCGTCATCCAGGTGACGCTGACCGAGGACGCGCCCCAGGCGGGCATGGTGACGGGCAACATCCGCACCTTCGAGCTTGTCCGCTTCACCCGCAGCAACCAGGGCACCAACCTCGACCAGCACCCCATCGTGAGCGTGGGCGAGGAAGTGCGGCCCGGGCAGGTCATCGCCGACGGCCCTGCTTCCGACCTCGGGCGGCTGGCGCTCGGCCAGAACATTACCATCGCCATCATGCCCTTCGACGGCTTCAACTTCGAGGACGCGATCTGCATCTCCGAAGGGCTCGTCCGCAAGGACTTCTACACCTCGGTCCACATCGAGAAGGACGAGATCGAGGCCCGTGACACCAAGCTCGGCCCGGAGAAGATTACCCGCGATATTCCGGGGCTCTCGGAAGCCGCGCTGCGTGACCTCGACGAGGACGGCATCGTGCGCGTGGGCGCCGAAGTCAAGCCCGGCGACATCCTCGTCGGCAAGACGAGCTTCAAGGGCGAGAGCGAGCCGACCCCCGAAGAGCGTCTGCTCCGCTCGATCTTCGGCGAGAAGGCGCGCGAGGTGAAGGACACCTCCCTGCGTGTGCAGTCGGGCCAGGGCGGCATCGTGGTAAAGACCGTGCGCTTCCGCCGCGGCGACGAGGGCGTGGACCTCAAGCCCGGCGTGCGCGAGATGGTGCGCGTGTACGTGGCCCAGAAGCGCCAGCTTCAGGTCGGCGACAAGGTGGCGAACCGCCACGGGAACAAGGGTGTGGTCTCCAAGATCCTGCCCCCCGAGGACATGCCCTACCTGGAAGACGGCACCCCCGTGGACCTCGTGTTCAACCCCCTCGGCGTGCCCAGCCGCATGAACCTGGGTCAGATTCTGGAGACGCACCTCGGCGAGGTCGCGCGCCTGACCGGGCAGAAGTTCGTGACGCCCGTGTTCGACAGCGCCACCGAGATCGCCATCAAGGAGATGCTGGAGGTCGCCGCCGCCGAACGCCTGCAACGTCGCAAGGACGAGGGCTTCGAGGTGGACAAGCGCGAGCAGGAAGTGCTGGAGCGCGCCGGCAAGTTGGGCGTCATCAACCCGCCGAGCGAGGACTACGAGCCCGCCCAGATGCAGCTCGCCCGCACTGGCAAGAGCGTGCTGTTCGACGGGCGCACCGGCGAGCCTATCAGTGGTCCGGTCGTGGTGGGCACCATGTACGTCATGAAGCTCTACCACATGGTCGAGGACAAGCTGCACGCCCGCTCGACCGGCCCGTACTCCCTGATCACCCAGCAGCCGCTCGGCGGTAAGGCGCAGTTCGGCGGCCAGCGCTTCGGCGAGATGGAAGTGTGGGCACTCGAAGCTTACGGCGCGGCGCACACCCTCCAGGAGATGCTGACGATCAAGTCCGACGACATCGACGGACGCGACGCCGCCTACCAGAGCATCGTCAAGGGCGAGGAAGTGTCCGGCAGCACCATCCCCGAGTCCTTCAAGGTGCTCGTGAAGGAACTCCACTCCCTCGGCCTGGATGTCGAGGTGCTCGACAACGGCGACAAGGCCGTGGACATCTTCGAAGGGATGATGCCGAAGCGCTAAGGCGCTGACGCCTCCGTCTGAGGGCCGAGAAGCCGACAGCCCCAGAGCCCTCAGACTCCCCAGCAACAACAAGCCTCTCTCACAGGAGAAGCCGTGAAAGACTTCAACAAGGTCCGCATCGCCATCGCCAGCCCCGCGAAGATTCGCGAGTGGTCGTTCGGCGAGGTCGAGAAGCCGGAAACCATCAATTACCGCACCCTCAAGCCCGAGCGCGAAGGTCTGTTCGACGAGCGCATCTTCGGGCCGATGAAGGACTACGAGTGCGCCTGCGGGAAGTACAAGCGCCAGCGCTACGAGGGCAAGGTCTGCGAGCGCTGTGGCGTGGAAGTGACCTCCTCCAAGGTGCGCCGCTACCGCATGGGTCACATCGACCTGGCGACCCCCGCCGCGCACATCTGGTACGTGAAGGACACGCCGAGCAAGATCGGCACGTTGCTAGACCTGTCTGCCGGGCAACTGGAGAAGGTGCTGTACTTCAGCTCCTTCCTGGTCACCCAGCCCCTGAACGCGCAGAAGGACGGGCGCCCGCTCAAGCGCGGCGAACTCCTGAGCGACGACGAGTACCGCGAGCTGCGCTTCGGGCGGCAGGAGACCTACGCCATCCCGAACGGGCAGGAAGCCAACATCCGTGACGGCGAGTACGTGACGCGCGGCCAGTCCCTCGGCGGCAACGTCGTGAGCAAGATGGACGGCCTGGCGCAGTACCGCTTCCCCCGCCGCGCCGAGATCGCCTACGCCGAGCAGGTTGAGGCCTCGCTGCCCCTGCCCGCCGACGTGCTGGTGGAGCAGGACGCCTTCCGCGCCGGTGACATCCTCAGCGAACTCGAACAGGACATGCAGATCACGAGCCCCGTGGACGGCACCGCCTTCCTCGTAGACCTCGGCGAGGACAGCGTGCTCATCGAGCTGCGCGACACCGTGGCCGCCCCCGAACCCGTCGAGGGCGAGGAGGAGCAGGCCGCACCGCTGGGTGAGATTCTGACCCGCGTGTACGTGCCCCACGGCATGAACGTGGCCGTCGTCCCCGGCGAGATCGTGGAGGCCGGAGCCGTGCTGGCGACCGCCTCGGCGGGTGACCGCCTGCGCGTGAGCCGCGACAGCCGCCTCAGCGAAGTTACCTTCCCCAAGAAGAAGGGCGACGTGAAGGTGAGCGTCCACTGGACCCGCCGCGCCGAGTACCCCATCAACCCGACCATGCACGTCCTCGTGGGCGACGGCTCGGAAGTCCGCAAGGGCCAGAAGGTCGTCGGCGCCATCGACAAGGATGAAGAGGTCGTGGCCGAGGCCGACGGCGTGATCACGCTGCACGCCCCCGCGAGCATCATCGTCTCCAAGGCGAAGGTGTACGCCTACCAGGACGAGCCCCTCGTCGTGAACGGCGACCGCGTGGAGCCCGGCGACGAGCTGGCCGACTCCGGCAACCTCCGCTCCGAGATCAGCGGCCGCATCGAGATCGATCTCGTTCGCAAGCAGGTGCGGGTCATCGAGTCCTACGACTTCGAGGCCAAGATGGGCGCCGAGGCGGTCAAGGAACTCCTCGACGACCTCGACCTCGACGTGCTGGAGGCCGAACTCGGCGAGCAGATGAAGGATTCGAGCCGTCACAAGCGCGCCAAGGCCCGCAAGCGGTTGGAGGTCGCCCGCTCCTTCAAGCGCAGCGGCAACAGCCCCTCGTGGATGATCATGGAGACGGTGCCGGTCATGCCGCCCGACCTCCGGCCGATGGTGCAGGTGGACGGTGGGCGCTTCGCCACCTCCGACCTCAACGACCTGTACCGCCGCCTGATCAACCGCAACAACCGCCTCAAGAAGCTGATGAGCCAGGGCGCGCCCGACATGATCATCCGCAACGAGAAGCGGATGCTTCAGGAGGCCGTGGACGCGCTCATCGACAACGGGCGGCGCGGCAGCCCGGTCACCAACCCCGGCTCCGACCGCAGCCTGCGCTCGCTGACCGACCTGCTCGGCGGCAAGCAGGGCCGCTTCCGGCAGAACCTGCTCGGCAAGCGCGTGGACTACTCGGGCCGCTCGGTGATCGTGGTGGGCCCGCAGCTCAAGCTGCACCAGTGCGGCGTGCCGAAGCGCATGGCCCTCGAACTCTTCAAGCCGTTCCTGTTCAAGGTGCTGGAGGAGAAGGGCGAGGTCACCAATATCAAGCAGGCCCGCAAGATGCTGGAGCGCTACCGCGACACCCGCGACAGCGTGTGGGACGCGCTGGAAGAGGTCATCGAGGACAAGGTCGTGCTGCTCAACCGCGCGCCCACCCTGCACCGCCTCGGCATCCAGGCGTTCGAGCCGGTGCTGGTCGAGGGTCAGTCCATCCAGCTTCACCCGCTGGTCTGTGAGGCGTTCAACGCCGACTTCGACGGCGACCAGATGGCGATCCACGTCCCGCTGAGCGCGCAGGCGCAGGCGGAAGCGCGCATCCAGATGCTCTCGGCGCACAACCTGCTCTCGCCCGCGAACGGCGAGCCCAACGTCAAGCCCAGCCGCGACATCATCCTCGGCATCTTCACGCTGACCCAGCTCCGCAAGGACAACCTGGGCGCGGGGAGTGAGTTCGGGAGTGAGCAGGACGCGCTGGCGGCGCTCAGCGACGGCAAGGTCGCGCTGAACACGCCGATCACGGTCAACGGGACCGAGACGAGCCCCGGGCGCATCAAGTACGTCTTCTCCAGCCCCGACGAGGCGATCATGGCCGTCGAGCGCGGCGAGATCGACTACCAGGACCATGTGCGCATCCGCCTGAACGGCACCGTGTACGAGACCTCCGCCGGGCGCGTGATGTTCCGCCGTCTGGTGCAGGAGGCGCTGGGCGCGCAGGGCCACCTCGTGGACACGCTGGTGAACCTGGAGACGGCGTACGAGAAGGACAATCTGAAGGACATGATCATGGGGTGCTTCAAGCACCTCGGGATCGAGGCGACGGCGGGGCTGCTGGACGCGCTGAAAGACAGCGGGTTCAAGCTCTCCACCACCTCGGGCATCACCATCGGCATCGACGACATCGTGCTGCCGCCCAACAAGGCGGAGCTGCTGGCCGAGGCTGACGAGAAGCTCAAGTCCATCGAGCAGAACTACGAGTTCGGCTTCATGACAGAAGAAGAGCGCTACAAGCAGGTCGTCCAGCTCTGGAACGACACCACCGACGAGGTGAAGAACGCGGTCTTCGAGAACTTCTCGCAGAACTACCCCTTCAACCCGCTGTGGATCATGTCGCAGTCCGGCGCTCGCGGGAACCCGCAGCAGATTCGCCAGCTCGCCGGGATGCGCGGTCTGATGGCCCGCCCGGACGGCTCGACCATCGAGGTGCCCATCAAGGCGTCCTTCCGCGAGGGCCTGACGGTGCTGGAGTACTTCATCTCCACCCACGGCGCGCGTAAGGGTGGCGCGGACACGGCGCTTCGCACGGCCGACTCCGGTTACCTGACCCGCAAGCTGGTGGACGTGGCCCACGAGGTCGTCGTCCGCGACGTGGACTGCGGCACCACCGACTACACGGTGATTCCGCTGGGCTCAGTCGACGAGCGCACGGGCGAGTGGCGCACCCGCAAGGGCAGCGAAATCGAGACGAGCATCTACGGACGCACCCTGACGGCGGACGTGGAGGTCGCAGGCCGGACCCTCCCGGCCGGGCAGATGCTCAGCCTGGAGGACGTGAAGGCGATCACCAGGGACGCCAAGGCCATCGGCGAGGTGTTCGTCCGCACGCCGCTGAACTGCCGCGTGAAGGCGGGCGTGTGCCAGAAGTGCTACGGCTACGACCTCTCGCAGGCCAAGCCCGTCAGCATGGGTGAGGCGGTCGGCGTGGTCGCCGCCGAGTCCATCGGCGAGCCCGGCACGCAGCTCACCATGCGCACCTTCCACACGGGCGGTGTGGCGGGCGGCGGCGACATCACGATGGGTCTCCCCCGCGTGATCGAGCTGTTCGAGGCGCGCAAGCCCAAGAACCAGGCGGTCGTGGCCGACCGTGACGGCGTGGTCCGCATCGAGGAGGAGGAGGAGCGTTACCTCGTGCGCATCGAGGCCGAGGACGAAGCCTTCAGCTCCAAGACCGCGACCAAGATCAGCAAGGGCCTGCGCCTCGTCGTCCGCGACGGCGACCGGGTGGAGGCGGGCCAGCCCCTGACGCGCGGTGCGGTGAACCCGCACGACCTGCTGCTCTACCGCGACACCGACGCGGCCCAGCGTTACCTCGTGGAGGAGGTGCAGCGCGTGTACCGCTCGCAGGGCGTGAAGGTGCACGACAAGCACATCGAGGTCATCGTGCGGCAGATGCTGCGGTACGTCGAGATCACCGACGGCGGCGACACCGACCTGCTCGAAGGGCAGACGGTCGAGCGCTGGGAGGTCGATCAGGCGAACGAGGCGCTGGCCGAGGGTAAGACGCCTTCGAGCTGGAAGCCGGTCTTGCTCGGCATCACCAAGAGCAGCCTGACGACCAAGAGCTGGCTGTCGGCGGCGAGCTTCCAGCACACGACCCACGTGCTGACGGAAGCCTCCATGCGCGGGCAGGTGGACGACCTGATCGGGCTGAAGGAGAACGTCATCCTCGGCAAGCTGATCCCGGCGGGCACGGGTCTGACCACCGTCCGCGAGATGCAGGTCGCCGACGAGCGCACGCTGGAGAAGTACGGCGAGGACAGCCGCAGCCCCGACTCGGTGACGGGCACCCAGCGGTACGACGACACGCGCCCTGGCAGCACGCCGACCGTTCCTGGCTACGCGGACTGAGCGCGTCTGAGCTTCTTGACCCCCACTCGGAGACGGGTGGGGTTTTTGCTTTGGTGAGGCAGCCCGGCAACAACCGTTCGGCTACCGAAGGAGGGGATTGGCGGGTTCAGGGGTGACTGACGCATAGATCGGTGTACATTCTTCCATCACCAGCTCCAGCGCCTCATCCTCTGCCCGCTCCGCTGCGGTGTCGCCCCGAGCCTCCAAAGTCAGATGGGTCGCGCCCGCCACCCGTACCGCTCCACAGACCGAGAGCAAGAGGGCCCGCCTTAATCCGGTGTCTCTTGCGTCGGGGCGCACCCCCGGGGTTTCGAGCGCGGCTTGCTCGCCATGCAGCGAGGCCCGGCAGATACCGACAGGCACGCCCGAGCCGTCGTAGGCCAGACGACCCAGCGTGTCGTCGGAGCCGCCAAAGTCAGGCTGCACTGCCAGGGCAGTGACATGGGTATGCCCGATGCGGTCGGAGTAGGTCTGCTGGGCGGCCCAACGATCTTCCAGGTGGCCGACTTCCGACAACGGAACAATGCTGAACCCGTCCGGCACGACAGGGGGCACAGACGGGAGGGAGCCAGTCATCCGCGTGTAGGCACTGACCGGGTGCAGACCAACCATGTTGAGTGCCTCCTCGGGGAGCAGATGGGCCTCAGCGTAGGCATAGAGGTGGCGCTCGGTCGCCAGGGCAGCCCGGATCAGCGCCACGACCGTCTCGTGTTGCACCGGGCCGGGGAAGGCACCCCCCATCACCTCCGCCCCGTGTGCAGGCGAGGGACGTAACCCGACGGCGCCCACGGCTTGCCGAGTGCCGTCCTGTGCAATCCAGGCGGCAGTCATCTGGGCTGTCATTTCCTCGAAATCCTGCTCACTGCACCTATAGAGGAGAGCGAAGACGGGTAGCGCCGTCAGAGGCTTGACGTTGACGAGATGAAGGGGCACCGGCAGAGGCTACCCCGTGCGACACCGCATGGTAGTCACACCTCGCGCACCACCTTCTCCGCCTCATCGCTGTAGAGGGTGGCGTAGTGCTGCCCGAGGTTGACAAGGAACTGCATCTCCTCGTGCGTCGTCCGCGCACTCAGCCGCGTCTCGAAGCTCAACAGCAGCGCCCCATAAGCGAGAGACGCCGCGCCCAGGATGGCGAGGACCACTGGGGCAGGGCCGAACCTCGCGCCGAAGAGTGCCCCCGAGCCGATCAGGATGCTCGTCAGCACCAGTAGGGCGACCGCCACGTACAGCGCCGTCATCGCCCGCTGGATGATACGGCTGCGGCGGGCCAGCCGGGGCAACTGGCGGATGATCATGCGCTTTTCCTCGCGCGCCAGAGGTTCTTGCTGCCCGTCCTCGCTGACGAGCACCTTGAAGCGGGCGGTCAGGTGCCGCACCCGGTCGGTGGTGCGCCCCAGCCGTGTACTCGTGCTCATCAGCAGGGTGCCCGCGCCGCTGATCAGCACGGCGGGGGTGATCATCGCCGCGAGGACGCTGAGGGTGGAGTCGGGCGCTGCCATAGCTTCAGGGTAGGGCGGACGGGAAAGTGGGTGGGGGACGTTGCTTGCACGTCCGGACATCCGTCCCCCAAGGTGCATCTGACCCTCCCCCCGCCCGTGTCCGGACGGTAGACTCTCCTGATGCAGCTTCTCCTCGACCTTCACCCTGACGAGTACCCGCTGGAGGGCTTCCGGCGGCGGCAACTGCTGGAGTGGGTCTTCGCGCAGGGCGTGGGGAC
The DNA here is from genome assembly GCF_018863415.1 of Deinococcus aestuarii. Lineage (NCBI taxonomy): Bacteria > Thermotogati > Deinococcota > Deinococci > Deinococcales > Deinococcaceae > Deinococcus > Deinococcus aestuarii. The sequence goes on from NZ_JAHKSN010000011.1 coordinate 15,746, forward strand.
GTTTGACGCCATGACGAACCTGCCGGCAGAGGCGCGCGCCGACCTCGCCTCCGACTTCAAACTCAACCCCTTTAAGGACATCGAGACGGTTCGTAGTGCCGACGGCTCCGTCAAGTACCTCTTCACCCTGGGGGACGGGCGGCAGATGGAGGCCGTCTACATGCCCTATCTCGACCGCAAGACGATCTGCGTCTCGACAATGGTGGGCTGCCCCGCCAAGTGCGCCTTCTGCGCGACGGGCGCGATGGGCTTCGGGCGCAACCTGACCCCGGGCGAGATCGTGGGGCAGGTCCTTGCGGTCGCGGGCGGCGAGGGGATCGCGCCGCGCGAGCTGCGCAACCTCGTCTTCATGGGCATGGGCGAGCCGCTGCTGAACTACGCGAACACGATGGCGGCAGCCCGCATCCTCCTGCACCCCCAGGCGCTCGGCATGAGCAAGCGGCGGGTGACGCTGAGCACCGTGGGGCTGGCGAACGGCATCCGCAGGCTCGCCACCGAGGATGACCTCGGCATCAAGCTGGCGATCAGCCTGCACGCGCCGGACGAGGAGACCCGCCAGCGCATCATTCCGACCGGAGCCGCCAACTCCATCCCCGAGATCATGGCCGCCGCCCGCGAGTACCAGGCGGTGACGGGACGGCGGGTGACGTTGGAGTACGCGATGCTGCGCGGGGTGAACGACCATCTCTGGCAGGCGGAGCTGCTGGCCGACCTGCTGGGTGGTCTGGTGAGCCACGTCAACCTGATCCCGATGAATCCCTGGGACGGCTCGGGGTTCGAGTCGAGCACGGAGGCGCAGATTCAGGCGTTCTACGACACGCTGGAGGCGCGCGGCGTGGACGTGAGCGTGAGGCGTTCGCGCGGCAAGGATGCCGGGGCGGCGTGCGGGCAACTCGCCCTGAAGCGGCCCGGGGCGGTGGCGGGGGCGGTCCCGGCTTAACGTCCCAACCCCAGCTCCCGACGTGCCTTCCGTGACCGGGGGGCACATTTTTCTTGGCCCGGCGGCCCAAAAGACCGGGGGAGACGGCTCCCGCCCAGCACAACCATTGCCCTGCCGTGGAACAATTACGGCGCCCAGCGCCCACACCGCGAGTAAGGGTTCAGAAAGAGCCGCGTCGTTACGATTCCCCCGTTCCCCCGTACAGGAGGCCCCCGGTGACTCAACCTACCCCCCTTGTGCTGCTCAGCCTCTTGCTGGCCGCCACCCCCGCCGCCTCGGCACAGACGCTGGTCGAGACCTCGACTGCGGTCTCCGTGCAGAACACGTTGATGCAGACGGGCACCCCCGCCGCCCCCCGTGTTCCGGCCATGCCCATCCCACCGGCCCCCACCACGGCACCCTCCCCGACTGCCCCGGCGGCCACCACTCCGCCCACCGCACCCGTCGCCCCCTTCACTCCGGCCCAAGTCGCCGCGCTCGGGCAGGCGCAGGCGGCGCTGCGCGGCGGGCAGCTCGGGCAGGCGCGCACCCTGTTCGAGCGGCTGATCGCGCAGAATTACGCGCAGCCGGAGCCACACTTCGGGCTGGGCCTGACGCTGTTTGCGCAAAACGACCTGCGCGGCGCGGCCTTCGAGTTCACGCAGCTCATGGCCCTGGCACCGGGCCGCTACGAGGGGCCGTATAACCTGGGGGTCATCGCCACCCGTGAGGGACGCCACGCCGAGGCGCTGAAGTTCTACGGCGAGGCGGCCCATCTGGCGCGCGGCAAGGCGGGCACGGCCACCGTGCGGCAGGTGCTGGGGGCCCTGGCCGCCGAGCAGACCCGCGCCGGGGACTTCACGGGACTGGGCGCCACCCTCGCCGAGGTCGCCGCCCTCGACCCGAGCGACGTGGACGCGCAGTTCCGGCTGGCGCAGGCCCGGACGCTCGCGGGGCAGGGCGCCCTGGCGCTGCCGGGGGCCTACGCCGTCTTGCAGCGGCAACCCGCCCATCTGGACGCCGCGCTCCTCGTCGCCGACATCTACGTGGCGCAGGGCCTGTCCAGCCGGGCGGTGCGCGAACTCGACGCGGCGGCCGGGCGGGTGACCCGGGGGGAGGACCGCGCCAGACTTCTGCTGCGCAAGGCGGACGTACTGGCGACTTCCGGTGACGCGCGCGGGGCCGTCCTCGCCGCGCAGGAGGCGACCCGGGCGGATACGCGGAGCGCCGCCGCCTTCGCCCGACTGGCCGAGCTGCGGACCGTGAGGGGGGACCGCTCCGGGGCGCTGACGGCCTCCCAGAGCGCCGTCCGGCTCGCGCCGAAGAATGCGGGGTACCGCGCCAGCCTGGCCGCCCTGCGGCTCGCGCTGGGGCAGTATGCCGACGCGGCGCGGGACGCTGCCCAGGCCCTACGCCTGAGCCCCGACCCCGCCACCCTCGCCCGCGCCCAGTTCGTGCAGGGGCTCGCCGCCTACCGCCAGGGGCAGTACGGCCCGGCGCGCGCCGCCCTGCGCTCCAGCGCCCTGGGGGCCCCCAGCGCCGACACGTTCCTGTGGCTGGGCCTGAGCGCCTACGCCCAGAAGGACTACGCGGGCGCCGCCACGGCCCTGGGCGAGAGCGTGCGGCTCGACCCCACCCCCACCGCGCGCCAGAATCTCGCCTCGGCGCTCCTCGCGTCCGCCCGTTACCCGGAGGCCGAGGCGGTGCTGCGCGGATTGGTCGGTGAACAGCCGAAGAACAACGAGGCCTGGTACCTGCTCGGCCTCGCACAGCGTGCCCAGACCCGCGAGGCGGAGGCCCGGCAGTCGCTGAAGACCGCCGCGAACCTCGGCAACGCCCGGGCGCAGGGGGCCCTGAAATGACCCGCGCGTCCGGGAAAGCCCGCCGCTGGCCCGACGTGCTGATCGGCCTGCTGGTGGTGCTGCTGCTCGGCGGCTTCGCCTTCCTCCTCGTCGGCCAGCGTCCCCAGCCGGTGGCGCAGGCCCCCACCCCGGCGACCCCGCCCGCCACCGAGCCGGCCCCCGAACCCATCACAATTCCCACCGCGCCAGGCAGCGACGCGACCGGGAGCATCCCCGCACCCGTCACGCCTTCCACCTCCCCCGGGGAGGCGGGCGAGGCCGCTCCGGCCACGACGGGAACCACTCCCCCCGTGACCGACGAGAACACGGGCACCCCCGCCGACGCGCCGACGACCACACCGGACACGGCCACTGCGGGCGCGCAGAACAACGACCCCGCACCGACCACAGAGATTCCTGTGGTTCCGGCCGCGCCCATCGAGCAGGCTCCCCCGGCGGGCGCCACGGCGACGAATCCCGCGCAGAGCGAGCCGGCCGACCCCCCCCCCTCCACGCCGCCGCCCGCCGCGACCACGGTCACGCCTCCCCCCTCGGCCGCGCCGGTCGCCACGAGCGAGCGGCGCACGCCCCTGCGCAGCGACTACCGGGTCAGCCTGGGCTCGTTCGCCACGCGGCGCACGGCCGAGCGCCTCACCGAGGGTGTGCGCGACCTGGGATACACCGTCTATCCCATCGACCTGGGTGATCAGGTGGTGGCACAGATCGGCCCCTTCCCGGACGAGGCGACCGCCCGCCGGGCCCTGGCGGATATCCGGCGGGCTTACCCGGGAGCCGTTCTCTATCCGCCCCGGGGACGCAGCCTGCGGGGCGACACGGCCGAGCCCACCCCTTCCCCGGCCCCCGCCGCACCGGACACGAACCGTCCCGCGGCGACCGCTCCCACCTCAGCCGCACCTGCGCTGGTTCCTGACTCCCCCGCTCCCCCCGAGGCGATCCCCGCTCCCACCCCCGCCCCGAGCACGCCCACCCCGCCCACCCCGCCCGCCGCTGCCGAGCCCAAGGCGAGCGTCCCGGCGGCGAGTGCTCCCGTGTACCTCCAACTGGGGGCTTTCGACCAGGTGGAGAGCGCGCAAACCCTCGTGGCGGAGCTGCGGCGGGAAGGCTACACGCCTACCGTGAACGCTCCCGACGGGCGCAAGGTCACCGTGCTGGTCGGCCCGTTCAGCGGCACGGCCCTCACGAACGCCGAGACGAACCTCGCGGCGCAGGGCCACGACTTCTTCCGGGTGCGGTGAGCGGGGTGACCGGGATTCCCACCGCCACCATCAGCCGCCTGGTCACCTACCTCCGGATTCTGGAGGGCCTGGAGGGACAGGAGGTGACCCGCACGAGCAGCACCGACCTCGCCGAACGGGCCGGGGTGACCGCCTTCCAGGTGCGCAAGGATCTGGCGTACTTCGGGCGTTTCGGCACGCGCGGCATGGGGTACACGGTCCCGGTCCTCAAGCGCGAACTCCTGCGGGTGCTGGGGCTCAACCAGACCTGGAACGTGGTGATCGTGGGGGTGGGGCGGCTCGGTCAGGCCATCGCCAACTATCCGGGGGCGAGCGACTACCAGTTTCAATACGTCGGCCTCTTCGATGTGAACCCCCAGCTTATCGGCACCGGGGTGCGGGGCCTGACGGTGCGGCACACGGGTGACCTGCGCGACTTCGTGGCGGTCACCCGTGTGGACATGGGTTTTCTGGCCGTGCCCCCCGAGCACGCGCAGGACGCGGCCCAGAGCCTCGCCGACGCGGGCGTGCGCGGCATCCTCAACTTCGCCCCGGTCGTGATTCAACCGCGCACGGTGGACCGCTCCGGTCTGCAAGAAATTGGTGACGAGTGGCGTGGTGTGATCGTGGAGAACGTGGACTTTCTGGCGGGGATGAAACGCCTCGCCTTTTACGTCCTCAACCCCGACCTCAGCACCGCCGGACCGGAGGAACCCGACGAATGAAGAGACTGTTGCCCGCCCTCGCCCTGCCCCTGCTGCTCGCCGCGTGCGGAGGGGGAACGCCCAGCCTCTCCGGTCAGGTGGGCATGACGGCCAACCTGACCGGGGCCGACATCGAAAGCACGTTGACGATCACAACCGACGCGACCACCGGTCAGGTGACCGGGCTCAGCATCAAGCAGCTCTCCGAGCAGCCCACGCTGCGGGTCGTCGTCGCGCCCGCCAGCCTCGGCGTGACCCTCACGGGCATCGAGGTGACGGTGGTCGATGCGGCCGGAATCACCTACAGCAAGGTCTTCAGGCAGGCCCTGGCCGAACGCGTCCCCAGCGGCTACGCCTGCAAGGCGACGGTGGAGGCGACCCAGCCCCTCGTGCCCTTGACCGACCAGTGCGACTACAGCCTGAAGATGCCCTACGCGAAGACCGTGGATGTGGCGAATGTTCCCGTCATTGACGCGACGACCACGGGGCAGGCGGCCTTCGACTTCGCCTCTCGCTACTCAGACCTCACGGCCTGCCCCGACCTCTCCCTCAATGTCCGGCTGCTCGGCTTCGACGACCTTCGCCGTGAGATCCAGCCCATCGTGATCACCCGGGCGCCGATTCAAGAGACCTGCAACGTCCTCTAGGAGTAACCAGTCCATGACCCATCCTGCCCTGCGCTCCCTGGCCCTCACCCTCCCCCTGCTGCTCGCCGCGTGCGGGGGCACGACGCCCGGCACCACGACCTCCACTGGCGGCAGCAACCAGGCACCCGAGGCCAGCATCCTGAGTGCCAGCGGCGCGAGACTGGGCACGGGGGTCGTGGTCGGCCCCAGCGCGCAGTTCACGCTGAACGTCAGTGACGCCGACGGCAGCGTCCGGGTGATCGAGTGGACGGTGACGCAGGGCCCGAAGACCCTCTCCAGCGGCAAGCTCAGCGGCGATGAGGTCAAGGCCCGGCTGCCCCTCACGCTGCCCACCCTGGCGGGCGGGACCTACACGCTCACGGTGAAGGTCACCGACGATGGGGGCGCCACGGCGAGCGCGCAGACGGGCTTCACGGTGGACGCCACCGCTCCCGTCCTCGGCCCCGTCGCCCTGAACGGCACGGCCCTCGCCGACGGGGCGAGCACCACCCTGGTGGTCGGCGCGAGCGGCACCCTGACGGCGAGCGCCACCGACAACGCCGCGGGCGTGACCCTGAACGTGTACCGGGGCAGCACCCTGTTCGCCTCCGGAACGGGCAGCGTCACAGCCGACCTCAGCGGGGGCGCCGCCGGAAGCACGGCCTACACGGTGGTGGCCGTCGATGCCGTGGGCAACAGCACCAGCCGGGCCTTCACGGTGAACTACCAGGCCAACTCCAAGGAGACGCCCGCCCCCACCCCGGTCCTCTTGATCAACAACACGGGCGCGCAGCCCTACAGCAACGTGCTCAGCGTCACTGCCTCGGCGGGGGTGGCGCCCGGGATCGCGCTGAAGCAGTTGATCCTGGAGGTCACCGACGCCAACGGCATCGTGGACACCACGACCTACACGGCCTCCAGCGAGAACGCCACCTTCAACATCGACACCACCAAGTTCCCGGACGGGGCCCTCAAACTGCGGGCCATCGCCATCGACGCGACCGACCAGCGGGGCACGAGCGGCGTGAACACGGTGCAGATCAGCAACCTGGTCGCCCCCACCCTCACCATCGTGTCGCCGACCAACGGCGGCAGCGTCACCGGGATCACGGACGTGACGATTCAGGTGCGCCGCAACAACACGGGCTTCGACTTCACCGCGCAGACGGACAATGTCGCGCTCGACGTCATCGACTCGCGTGGGCAGCTCGTGACGACCCAGACGGGGACCCTGAGCAAGGTCAACGAGGGGCTGTACCAGGCCACGCTGAGTGTGGACTTCAACGCGACCCAGTACCTCAACGGGGCCTACACGCTCAAGGCGCGCACGAACGTCCTGCTGAGCGGGGAGAGCACGGCCCGCACGCTCACGGCGGTCAACGACGTCTCGAACCTCTCCAGGGTCGGCGTTCCCCCCGCCCTGAACATCATCCTGCCCGCCTTCTACGGCGACGACCCCAACAGCCCCCAGAGCGGGAAGCGGCCGGTCCTCACCCGCAAGAGCGCCATCGCCGTACAGGTCAGCGACAGCGACGCGATCCAGCAGGTGCAGCTCCAGTTCACCTGTGACCAGGCCACCCGGCTGCCCACCCAGAGCTGCAACACGTCCGCGTACAACTTCAACTTCCCCATCGGGGAGGCCGGGCTCTTCTACCGCGTCTTCGACACGGGCGTGCTCATCGACGGGCAACCCTTTGTCGAGAACGGCAACTACGTGATGCGTGTGACGGCCACCGACGCGGCGGGCAACAGCAACATCAAGGAAATCAACGTTGTCGTGGACCGGAGCAGCGCGGGGATCGCCAATCTGGGTCCGGTGGTCACCACCACCTTCGAGAGCGCGGCCAGCAAGTACACCCCCGCCTCCGCACTCTGGCGGGTCCAGGGAACGAACGTGAACCCCGTCCGGATCATCTCCCTGTGGTACGACGGCGGCGGAGAAGGGCTGTCCCGGGAAATCCCGACCCTGGTGGGCATCGAGACCGACGCGGCCCCGGGCAGCGTGATCGGAAGCGGCACCTCCTTCAACAAGGCGGGCTCCTACCGCCAGGACTTCCTGGTGCAGGACCTCGTCACGGGCGTCGTGGAGCTGTACCCCGGCGGGCTGGTGAACGTCAGCGAGAAGTAAAGCCCTGGCGTGAGTGCCAGGCATCAAAAAGAACCGCACTGCATACACGGTGCGGTTCTTTCTCCTGTCGTGCGGATTTAGAACTTGATCGTGTACTCCGCGAACCCGTCCTCGCGCGTCCGCAGCAGCGTCGCCCCGGCGGGCAGTGACTTCTGGGCGTTCGGGCTGCTCACGTAGAGCAGGGTCGCGCCGGGGATGGGCGTGAGCTTCCAGTTGCCGTCGGCGGTGGGATTCACCGTCTTCTGCTGCTGGAAGAACGAGATCAACGCTTGGCGCGTCTCGTCGGGGGCCTGGAGGATGATGTTCTTGCCGTCCAGGCCGGGGAAAGAGCCGCCGCCCGAGGCGCGGTAGTTGTTCGTGGCGATCACGAACCGCGCGCCCTGGTCGATGGGTTTGCCCTGGTATTGCAGGTTCCTGATGCGGTGGGCGCCCTCGTTCACGAGCTGGCCCTTGCTGTCGTAGCGCGAGGGCTGGGTCACGTCGATCTCGTAGGTCACGCCGTCGAGGATGTCGAAGTTGTAGGTGGGGAAAGCGTCGTCCACCAGGGCTTGCGGCTCGGTCTTGGTGGGGTCGATCTGCTTGAACTGCCCGGCGGCGCGCTCGAGCCACTCCCCCACGCCCGCGCCGTTCACGAGGACGGCCTGCACGGTGTTGGGGTAGACGTACAGGTCGGCGACGTTCTTGATGGCGAGCGTCCCGGCGGGAATGTCCGTGTAGTAGCTCGCCCCGCCGCGTCCCCCGGCCTTGAAGGGCGCGGCGGCGGAGAGCACGGGCAGGTCCTTGTACTCGGTGTTGGCAAGCGCCGCCTTCACGTAGGCAGTCTGCGCGTTGCTCACGAGCTGCACGCTGGGATCGTCCTGCACGAGCGCCCAGTAGGAATTGATGGGGGCCGTGAGGTCGGCGACCTTGCCGCGCACGTAGGCGAGGGTGGCGTCGTGCGCCCCCTTGACGGCCTGGGCGATACGCGGGTCGGGGGTGACGAGGCTCTTTTTCGCCGTCTTGTCCCAGATCGGGCGGATGGCGGCCTGACCGTCGGCAACGGTCCACCGCTGGGCCCGGCGGTCGTAGTTCAGCCGCAGGTCCACGACGCCGAGGTCGTTGCCCCAGAAGCCCGCCATCACGACGGGCTTGCCGTTGATGGTGCCCTTGGTGATGTCGGCCCCGGGGATGCTCTTGTACACCGGCCCGGGGAACTCCTGGTGGCTGTGGCCGCTGAGCACCACGTCGATGCCGTCCACCTTGGTCAGCTCGGTGGCGACGTTCTCCTGGCCGGGCTGGTAGTCGGCGGTGATGCCGCTGTGGGCGATGGCGACCACGATGTCGGCCCCCTGCGCCTTCATCTGCGGCACGAACTTGCGGGCCGTCTCCACGATGTCGGCGGTGACGATCTTGCCGTCGAGGTTCGCCTTGTCCCAGTTCACGATCTGCGGGGGCAGCAGGCCGATCACGCCGACGTTCAGGACGTAGGGGCGCCCCTCGGTGTCATACACGACCTTGCGCTGGATCAGGTAGGGCGTGAAGGCGTTCTCGCCGGGCTTGCCGGTGCCGTCGTCCTTGTAGGCGTTGGCGCTGACGTAGGGCATGGGTGCGGCGGCCAGGACCTGCTGGAGGAAGGGCAGGCCGTAGTTGAACTCGTGGTTGCCGAGGTTGCCCGCGTCGTACTTCAGGACGCGCATCGCCGCGTGCATGGGGTGGAGCTGTCCGGCCCCCAGCGGCTGCACCCGCGCCACGAGGTCGCCGAGGGGGTTGCCCTGGATCAGGTCGCCGTTGTCGTAGAGCAGGGTATTGCGCTTCTCGCCCCTCGCCTGCTTGACCAGGGTGGCGGTGTACTCGAAGCCGAATTCACCCGTGGGCTTGTCCTGGTAGTAGTCGTAGCCGAGGGCGTTCGTGTGGAGGTCGGTCGTCTCCAGGATGCGCAGGTCCACGGTCTGCGCGCCCGCCGCGCCCAGCAACATGGCGGTCATCAGGGCGCTGTATTTTTTGAAGGAACGGGGCTTATGCACGCCCTCCAGAATACGCCGCCGGGTCAGGGATGTGTATGGCCGGGAAGGGAGGTCAGGTGCCGGGGTTCCAGATCGCGGGCCGCCCGCACCCCGAGCAGCCCCAGCGTGAGGTCGAGTTCGGCCAGGACGTTCCCAATGACCTCCCGGACTCCCGCCTCCCCCGCCACCGCGAGCCCGTAGGCGTAGGGGCGCCCCAGGAGGACGGCCCGCGCCCCCAGCGCGAGCGCCTTCGCCACGTCCGAGCCCGTCCGGACCCCGCTGTCGAAGAGGACGGGCAGCTCTCCCGCCGCCTCAACCACGCCGGGCAGGGCGTCGAGGGCCGCCACCTCCCCGTCGATCTGGCGCCCGCCGTGGTTGCTCACGATCACGCCGTCCACCCCGCGCCGGGCGGCCTCGCGGGCGTCTTCCGGGTGGAGGATGCCCTTGAGGAGCAGGGGCAGCCGCGTCCACTCGCGCAGGCGGCTCACGTCGTCCCAGCCGAGGTCGGGGCGGGTGTAGGTGGCGGTGAAGCGGGCGGCGGCGGCGCGCACCTGGGCGGAACTCAGGCCGAACGCTCGACCCTTGGCGGCGAGTTCGGCCCCGGCGCGCAACAGGGCGGGTGTGCGGGGCGGTTGCACGGCGGACGCCGGGAGGGGAGTCTCCAGCCGTGAGCGGAACACCGGGTCGCTGAGGTACTGGGCGATGCCGCGCCCACGCAGGAAGGGGAGGTGCCCGAGGTCGAGGTCGCGGGGCCGCCAGCCCAGCAGCGTCGTGTCGAGGGTGAGGACGATGGCCCGCGCCCCGCATCCTTCCGCGCGGCGGACGAAGGAGCGGGTCACCTCGTCGTCGGTGCCCCAGTAGAGCTGGAAGAGGCGGGGGGACTCGCCCATCGCCCGCGCGCAGGCCTCCATCGGCACCGACGCCTGGGAGCTGAAGACGAAGGGCACCCCCTCCTCGGCGGCGGCGCGGGCCACGGCGAGGTCGGCCTGCGGGTGGGCGCACTCCAGCACGCCGATAGGCGCGAGGAGCAGGGGCGTGGGGAACGTGTGGCCCAGCAGCTCCACGCTCAGGTCGCGCTCGCGGGTGCCGCTCAGCCTGCGGGGGAAAAGCCGCACCCGCTCGAAGGCGGCGAGGTTCGCCCGCATGGTGCGCTCGGTGCCCGCCCCGCCCGCGAGGTAGGCGAAGTCGGGGGGGCTGAGTTTGGCGCGGGCCGCCGCTTCGAGCCTTTCCGGGTTGACCGGCACGCGCGGGCGCTCGCCGCCCAGGCCGCGCACATAGACCCGCGTTTGTCTCGACCTGCCCGGTCCTGGTCCGATGTTCGTCATGCTGCCTCCCTGGTTGTGGCGTCCGGGAAGCATAACGCGCGGGCGTGCCGTGCTCGGCGGGGAACTATGCTGGACGCCACTGCCCCAACGATCAGGAGGTTCCATGTCCCCCTCTGACCACACGCGCTTCCAGTCCACCCCACCCGCCACCTCCGCCCAGACGATGGGGCTGGCCGCCGTGCTGATCGCCCTGGGTGCGGTCGCCCTGGCCCGTCTCCGCGCCCGGCGAAAACGGGAACCGTGAGAGGGCTCGGCAGGTCCTGACCACCCGGCGCCCCTTCCGGTCAGCAGTTGGGATGCGGAGCGAGCGAAGGTCCTGAGCCGCCTGTTACAACGCCGCTGCCAACCGCCCGAACAACGCGGGCACGGGCGGCACGCCGTCCCCGTTCACCCAGCCGAAGCGGCGGTCGCGCAGGGCAGCCCCCTCCCCCACTCCCAGTCCGTTGGGGAAGCGGGGGCGGAGGTCGAGGGGTTCGGTGACTTCACGGGCACCGGGCAGGACACCCAACCCACGCTCCACCTCCCGCGCGTGGCCGAAGTGCATCAGGTGGACCTCCGCCCCGTCCTGCCAGGCGAAGCGGGCGCCCACGTCACCCCATGCGGCGAGGTCACCGGGAGCCGCGACATGCCGCACGTTCAGGCCGGGTCGCAAACGCAGGGTGACCTCCAGCGCCTCGCCCAGGGCCCCGAAACTCCCGACGAAGGGGCGGGTGAGGTCGTAGCCCTGGACGTTTTTCACGGTGCGCCCGCCCGCCCGGACCACGCGGCCGGAGGGGGCGCGAAAGGTCACGCCGAGCACCTCCGCCCCGAAGAAAAAGGTCTGCCCGAAGCCGCCGCGCGAGACGAGGCCGCCCACGCCGCCAGGCAGTTCGACGCGCGGAAAGGGGGGAAAGAGGCCGGGCGGGAGCGCCCCGTAGACCTCCAGCAGCCCGGTCCCCCCACTCACCGTCACCGTCTGGTCGCCGGGGGAGAGGTCAAGGATGGGCATGGGCACCGTCCCCGTGTTCGTCGGGGAGAATCTTGCCGGGGTTGAGCATCCCCCGGGGGTCGAGGGCGTGCTTGACGCTCCACAGGGCGCCGAGGGTCACCGGGTCCACCGCCTCGCGCATGAAGGGCCGCTTCATGGTGCCGATGCCGTGCTCGCCGCTGAGCACCCCGCCGTGCCGGATGGCGACGAGGGCGATCTCATGCGCGAGGTCATGGACGGCCCGCGGGGACTCGCGCCGGGGGTCGAAGAGGATGTTGGGGTGGAGGTTGCCGTCGCCGATGTGCCCGAACTGCACCACGGGCAGGCCCGAGGCGTCGCCGAGCGCGCGAATCTCGCGCACCACGTCGGGGAGCACGGAGCGGGGCACCACGATGTCCTCGTTCATGCGCTGGGGGCGGATGCGGCCGAGCGCGGGCGACACGCTGCGGCGGGCCTGCCAGAGGGCGGCGCTCTCGGCGTCGGTCGCGGCGCGGCGCACGGTGCCTCCAGCTCTCAGACAGGCGGCCTCCACGAGCGCCCGTTCCTCCTCCACCGTCTCCAGGTCGTCGCCGTCGGTGTCCACCAGCAGGACGGCGCCCGCCCCCCGCGGCAGGCCGATGGCGAGGAAGTCCTCGACCGCGTTCGTGCAGGCCCGGTCCATGAATTCGAGCTTGCTCGGCACCGCCCCGGCGGCGATGGCGGCGCTGACGGCTTCGGCGGCCTCGCCCACCTCGGGGAAGCTCGCCATCAGGGTGCGGGTGTAGCGGGGGGGCGGGGTGAGGCGCAATGAAGCCTCGGTGATCAGCCCCAGCGTCCCCTCCGAGCCGATCAGCAGCCCGGCGAGGTCGTAGGCGCCGCGGGTCAGCTCGTGGACCTCGCCGCCCTCGTCCACGAACTCCAGCGCCCTCACGTAGTCGCCCGTCACCCCGTACTTGAAACACATCGGCCCGCCCGCGTTCTCGCCGAGGTTGCCGCCGATGGTGCTCGTGCGGAAGGAGGCCGGGTCGGGGGGGTAGATCAGGCCGTGAGGCCGCGCCTTCTCGGTCACCGAGAGGGTCACCACGCCCGATTGCGCCCGCGCCTCACGCCGCTCCGGGAAGACCGTGAGCCCCGTCATGCGGGTGAACGAGATCACCAGCGACTCTTGCAATGGGGCCGCCCCGCCGCTCAGGCCGCTCGCCGCGCCGCGCCCCACGATGGGCACCCTCGCCGCCCGCGCCGCCCGCACCGCCACCACCACGTCCGCCGTCGATTCGGGCAGCACGACCGCGAGGGGCGTCTCCCCGAACTGAATCGCGTCGTAACGGTAGTTCAGGCGCTCGGAGCGGGCGCTGAGCACCTTCTTGGGGCCGAGCAGGTGGGTCAACTCGGCGGCGAGGGGGTTGTCCGGCGCCCCGTTCGAGACGGGCTTGGGGGCGGGGGAGGTGGTGTTCAGGGCGACTTTCTCCGGGGTTCTCCTTCGGACGGTCACAGTTCCCCCCGGTACGCCAGGTCCAGCACCTCGACCGTGTGCATCACCGGCACCCAGCTCCCCTGACGGCGCACGTGGCTCTGAATCTGGGTGTGGCAGCCGATGTTGCCGCTGGCGATCAGGTCGGGGGTGGTCGACAGGATGTTCCCCGCCTTGCGGACTCCGAGCCCGTTCGCCAGTTCGGGCTGTTCGAGGTTGTACGTGCCCGCCGAGCCGCAGCACAGGTCGCCCTCCGGCACCTCCGCGACCGTCACGCCGGGGATGGCGCGCAACAGTTCGCGGGGGGCCAGCCGAATTTTCTGCGCGTGGGCGAGGTGGCAGGCGTCGTGGTAGGCGACGGTGAGGGGCCGCGAGGTGGGCATGGGCCGCTCCAGGTCACCCTCGCGCAACAGGTGCCCCAGATACTCGGAGACGTCTTGCACCTTGGCGGCGAAGGCCCGCGCCCGTTCCTCGTCCGGAAGGCCGTGCAAGACGACCGGGTATTCCTTGAGGCCCGCCCCGCAACCCGCCGCGTTGGAGAGGATGGCGTCGTAGTCGCCGGGGTCGAAGGCGCCCAGGTTCTGACGGACCAGCCGCAGCGCCTCGTCGCGGGCGCCCGTGTGGAGGGCGGCGGCCCCGCAGCAGCCCTGGCCTTCCGGGATCACGACCTCGATGCCGTTGCGGGCGAGTACCCGCAGGGTCGCGGCGTTGAAGTTGGGCGTGAGGGCCTGCTGGGCGCACCCGGCGAGGAAGGCGACCCGGCCCCGCCTCTTGCCCCTGGCGGGCGTGAACTCGGCGCTGGGCTGCATCGCCGGGACCCGCTCGGGCAGCAGGTCCATCGGGGCGCGCAGGGCGGCGGGCAGCAGGGGCGCGAGCGGTTTGGCGTACTGGCCGACCCTCGCGGCCACGCTGAAAACCCTTGGCGCGGGAAGAATCTTCAAGATGGCGGCACGTTTGGCGCGGTCGAGGGGCGAGCGTTCACGCTGCGGCTCGCTCCAGCCCCGGAAGCTGGTGATGAGTTCGCCGTAGGGGACACCGCTGGGGCACGCGGTCACGCACGCCTGACAGCCCAGGCAGCGGTCGAGGTGGGGGGCGGCGTCTTCGAGAGGGAGCGCGCCCTCCAGCACCTCCTTCATCAAGACGATGCGCCCGCGCGGGGAGTCCATCTCGTCGCCGAGGAGGGCGTAGGTCGGGCAGGCGGGGAGGCAGAAGCCGCAGTGAACGCAGGCGTCCACGGCGTGCGCCATCACCTCGCCCTGTGGCCCCAGTTGGAGCACGGGAATGTCGTTGTTCACGGGCGGGCCCTCATGACCAGCAGGATAGGCGGGGGCGGCGAGGACAAAAGGGAGTCATGTAGCCCGCCCCCTGACCTCTCCCCCGGTGCCGCCCGGAGGACCCGCCCGGGCCGCCCTCACTTCAGGCTGTCGGCCGAGACGATCTGGATTTTGGCGACCTGGGGCTGCAACACGTCGTCGAAGCGCATGACCAGCAGGCGGGAGCGCAGACGCTCACCCGTGCTCGAGAAGCCGATGGCGCCCGTGACCGTGACGCAACGGCTGTTGTCTCCGGCGAAGCAGGCGGGCAGGGTGGCCCGGCGCACGGCCTCACTCACCTGGGCGCGGGTGGGCAGGCCACCCCGGCCGGTCAACGCCGTCTTGATCGCCGTGATCAGCGTGTTCGTCGCGTCGTAGGCGTAGACCGACAGGCCTTCGGGCTTGGCCTGGTAGGCCGCCCGGTCCTTGTCGGCGAACTCGAGCCCGCTGGAAAAGGAGCTCACCGACCCGAATACGGTCGTGTAGATCACGCCCGCCCCGGCGAGACCGGCCTGCTGCAAAAACTTGCTGGAGTCCAGGCCGTCTCCCCCCATGAAGGGAACCTTGATTCCCGCCGCACGCAACGCCTTGACCAGTCCGGCCCCGACATCGTAGGTCCCCCCGAAGTAAACGGCATCCGCGCCGCTGGCCCCGACCTTTCTCACCACGTCGGCGATCTGGGCAGCGTTGGACACGCCGACGTAGGCGGGAACGCCCACCTTGCGCCCCTTCAGCGTGCCCATCAGGATTTTGCTGAGGCCGTTGCCGGAGGTGGTGTTGTCGGAGATCACGAAGACGGATTTTGCCTTCAACTCGTCGGCCAGAGAGTTGGCCGCCGCCACCCCCTGGGCGCCGTCCGGGGCCACCACGCGGCTGAAGTGCGTCCAGTTGTTGTGCGTGAGTCCGTCGTTGGTGCTGCCCGGCGAGATGATGGCGAGCCTGGCGGGGGCGAACCCCTGCGCCAACGCCCTCGAGACGCTGGAGTTGTAGGCCCCCACCACGCCCAGAACGCTCCGGTCGGCCACGAGGGTCCTGGCGAGCCCGGCACCCACGGTGGCGGAGGCCTGATCGTCGTAGGTCACCAGCACCAGCTCGTGCCCCAGGGCCCTCAGCGCCCCCACCTGCCCCCGGACCGCCAGCTCGGCCCCGCGCCTGATCTCCGTGCCGAAGCCGCTCACGTCGCCGCTCATCGGGCCCACCACGGCGATCTTGATGGTGGCGGCCTGGGCCGCGCCCGCGAGCAGCGCGGCGGCGAGCATGGAGGAGAGAAACCGGAAGCTCTGTTGACCCATCCCTCAGAGGAAGAACCCCGGCTCACGGGGCCCTTCCTTCCCGGAGCGGGCACGCGAGGTCTCTCACGCCAGAGGCAGGCCGAAGAGGGTGGGGGGAGGGTCGGTGGGGGGGCCCAGCCCGGAGACGGTGATCCCCACGAGCCGCACCCCCCGGCCACCGATCAGCTCGGCGCTCACGAGGCGGGCGGCGGCGCGGCCGAGCGTCCCCGCGTCGCGCACCGGGTACCCCAGGGTGACCCGCCGCGTCACGACGGCCCGGCTGTCGAACCTCAGCTTGAGGATGACCACCCGCCCTGAGAGCCCCGCCCGGGTGAGCCGCCCCTCCACCGCCCGGGCGAGGTCCGGCAGCACGCCGCACACCTGCTCGGCGGTCCGCAGATCGTCCGCGTAGGTCTCCTCCGTCCCGATGCTCACGGGCGCGCGGCCAGGCTCCACCGGGCGGTCGTCCTGCCCCCGGGCGATGCGGGCGAAATGCTCACCGACCCGGCCAAACCACGCCACGAGCTGCGCGGGCGGTGTGGCGCGCAGGTCCGCCCCGGTGTGGACGCCGTGCGCGGCGAGTTTGGCGGCGGTCGCCGGACCGATGCCGTGGAAGGCTCCGGTGGGCAGGGCCGCCAGCAGCGTATCCGCCTCCCCCGGCAACAGCAGGGTCAGGCCGTCGGGCTTGTTCATGCCGCTCGCCAGCTTCGCCAGGAACTTGTTGACGCTCACCCCCGCCGTGGCGGTGAGGCCGGGCCGGGCGTGAATCTCGGCGCGGATGCTCTCGGCGATGCGGGTCGCGCTCGGCCCGCCCTGAAGCGGCGCGGTCACGTCGAGGTACGCCTCGTCCAGCGACAGCGGCTCGACGAGCGGCGTGTAGGCGGCGAAGATGTCCCGCACCCCCGCGCTCACCTCGCGGTAGGCGTCGAATCTCGGCTCCACGACGACCAGACCGGGGCAGCGTTCGAGGGCGCGGTAGAGGGGCATGGCGCTGCGCACCCCGTACACCCGCGCCTCGTAGCTCGCGGTCAGGACCACCGAGCGTTTGCCGCCCCAGGCGACGGCGAGGGGACGCCCACGCAGCCGGGGCTCGTCCCGCTGTTCCACCGACGCGTAAAAGGCGTCCATGTCCACGTGGATGATCTTGCGCGGCGCCCCTTCCACCCGGGCAGTCTAGGCTCAGGCTTCGAGCTGGAGGTAAATGGCCTTGAGGTACTCCGCCTCGGGAAAGGTCGCCCGGTGGTCGGGCGCGTGGCGGGTGGTGGCGAGCTCGCGCCACCTCCGGCCCGAGCGGTCTGCCGCCGCCCTCACCACGTCCCAGAACTCCTCGGCGCCGACGTGGGCCGAGCACGAGGCGCTCACCAGGACGCCGCCCGGCGCAAGCCGCCGCAGGCCGTCCGCCGCCAGCTTGCCGTAGGCCCGGATCGCTCCCGTCCGCTCCGCCTCGCGCCGGGCGAGGGAGGGGGGGTCGAGCACGATCAGGTCGAACCCGCGCCGCGTGTCCGCGAGCCAGTGAAACACGTCCGCCTGCACGGTCTCGTGGCGGGCGGCAGCGACCCCGGGATCGTCCGCGTTCAGGACGACGTTGCGTTCCGCACTCGCCAGGGCGTGCGCGCTGAGGTCGAGGCTGACGACCTCGGATGCCCCGCCCCGCGCCGCGTACAGCGAGAAGCCCCCGGAAAAGGAAAAGGCATTCAGCACCCGCCGCCCCCGCGCGAGGTCCCCCACCCGGCGGCGGTTCTCGCGCTGGTCGAGGAAAAAGCCCGTTTTCTGCCCGCGCACCACGTCCGCCTCGAATCGAATGCCCGACTCATGGAAGATGACCGGGCCGTCCGGCTCCCGCCCCACCAGCGTCAGGCCGTCGTGGAGGCCCACCTCCCCCGCCGCGTCCCCGATGTTGCGGCTGAGGCGCAGGACGACCCGGAAGCCGGGGAAGCGCGTCTCCAACAATCCCAGCAGCAGGGGCAGGTGCGGAAACCACGCCGCCGTGTACAGCTTGAGAACGAGCGTGGCCGCGTACCGGTCCACCACCGCGCCGGGAAAGCCGTCCGACTCGCCGTTCACCACCCGGTAGCCGTCGGTATCGGGGCCGAAGAGGGGGGCGCGCCGCGAGAGGGCCGCGTCCAGCCGGGCCGCCCACCACGCCTCATCGACGGTGACGGGCGAACCCGCGTGCAGCACCCGCAGCCGCAGCGGTGAGGAGGGGTCGTACAGGCCGAGGGCGAGGAAGCGGTCGCGGCGGTCGTATACCACCGCCAGTTCTCCGGCCTCGCCCTCCCGGTTTTGTTCGCGCACGCTTCCCTCGTAGAGCCAGGGGTGCCCCGCCCGGAGGTGCGATTCCGCCGCCGCCGTTACGCGCAGGCGGAGGCGGGCAGGCTTGGCGACAGAGACGGACATGGGCGGAGGGTAGCGCAGGCGGCAGCAACGAAAAGGGACGGGTGGAGTCTCCCCCACCACGTCCCGTGATCCCCTTCCGGCGCTCAGTCGGCTGCCTGCTCCTCCGGGAACACCTCGATCACGCCCGCCGCGCCCATGCCGCCGCCGATGCACATGGTGATCAGCGCCTTGCCGCCGCCCCGGCGCCGCAGCTCGTAGATCGCGGTCGCCGTGAGCTTAGCGCCCGAGCAGCCGAGGGGATGCCCCAGGGCGATGGCGCCGCCGTTCACGTTCATCTTCTCCTCGTTGAAGCCGAGTTCGCGGGCCACGGCGAGGCTCTGGGCCGCGAACGCCTCGTTCAGCTCGATCAGGTCGATATCATCGAGGGTCAGGCCCGTCTGGGCGAGCACCTTCGGCACGGCGCGCACGGGACCGATGCCCATGAGTTCAGGCTCCACGCCCGCCACGGCGAAGCCGAGGAACTTCGCCAGGGGCTTCACGCCGAGTTCCTGCGCCTTCTCGCCGCTCATCACGAGGACGGCGGCTGCCCCGTCGCTGAAGGGGCTGGAGTTGGCGGCACTCACCGAGCCGGTCGCCTTGAAGGCCGGGCGCACCTTCGCCATGTCCTCCAGGTTGGCGTCGCGGCGGATCAGCTCGTCCTTGTCGAAGCTGATGGTCTCGGACTTGACCTTAGTGCCCTTCACCTTGTCCACGCGGACGGGCACGGGCACGATCTCCTCGGCGAACTTGCCGGAGTCCTGGGCCGCCGCCGCGCGCTGGTGAGAGCGGAGGGCGAAGGCGTCCTGGTCCTCGCGGCTCACGCCGTACTTGGCGGCCACGTTCTCGGCGGTCAGGCCCATGCCGATGTAGGCGCCGGGGCGCTCGTCCACGAGGTCGGGGTTGGGGCTGGGGTTGTGGCCGGTCATGGGGACCATGCTCATGCTCTCCACGCCGCCCGCCAGCATCACATCCGCCTGCCCGGTCTGGATCGCCGCCGCCGCCATAGCGATGGTCTGGAGGCCGCTGGAGCAGAAGCGGTTGATCGTCACGCCACCCACGGAGTCGGGCATCCCCGCCCGCAGCGCAGCCATGCGCGCCACGTTCAGGCCCTGCTCGGCCTCGGGGATGGCGCACCCCAGGTACACGTCCTCCACGATGGAGGCGTCCACGCCCGCACGCTTCACGGCCTCGGACAGCACGAGGGCGGCGAGGTCGTCGGGGCGGGTGTTGGCGAGGGTGCCTTTGACGCCGCGACCGACGGGGGTACGAACGGCAGAAACGATGACAGCATCACGCATAGGCATAGTTCTACTCCTCCTCACTTTCGTCTACTGCAACACAGGCACTAACAAAGTTTCTTCCCAATTTTGTCAAATACCCGACTTCATAATCCATGTCATACCTAAAATCTTCCAGAACAGCACCAGAAAACCTTGTTATAGCCGCATCTACATCTTGTGTAAAGGGGCCGAGCGAATTTCCACTGACAACCTCTCTGTAGTCGTCCTCAAACCTAATTATTCCAAGACGTTCTAGGTTGTCTATCTGGGCAAACATGTTGTTCGAATCATATTCCTTCGGGTACACGTAACCAACATAGGACCAATCTCTGCCAGGGGAGCGAGATTTAGCATCCTCGAAACGAATCAACCTCCATGAGTTTAATTCAATAGGGGTATCAAATATACTCACATCAACATCACTATAATTCCTTGGGTCTATATAGATTTTTATTATTGGCAAACTTTCTGGGAACTCTCCGTTGATCCAATCAGAAGAGTAATTCTGTATTAACCGTGCCTCTTCCGCATCCAACTGCCTTATTATTTCTACAAAGGCAGGGTGGGCTTTTGAATTAACATCACAGGACGACGCGAGCAGATTGGCGAACATCTTTCTCAATTCGTCTTCAAACACGCTGTATTCGAGAGATTGAACTATTGGTCCTAGCATTTTTGGAGAAGGAAGTGTTTTGTCCTCTTCTTTAATCTTGTCGAATCGCTCCTTATACTCCTTCTCGAATTGAGCGACTTTATCTTCCCACTTAATGTCAAGAACTTTGCCCCAAAATCTCGGATAGTAGGAAATAGCCTTGAACACGAAACCTATCGTTTCGCCAAGATTGGAGACAGATGGCTTGAGTCCATCTTCATATACACCTTCAGCGAACTTACCGAAAAACTTATCGCTAGGACTTTCTTCAGGCATTAACCACCTCAACTTCTGACAACACCCGCGCCACGAACCTCTCCAGCGCCGCGTCGTACTTCTCCGGGTCGATGTTCCAGCAGCGGATGTGCTTGGCGCCCTCGACCCGGTGGTACTCCACCAGATCGGGGCGGGCGGCGGCGAGGGCGTCCGCCTGCCCCACCGGAATGGTGCGGTCGCGGGTGCCATGCCACAGGAGGATGGGCACCCGGAAGGTGGGGGCAGCCCTGATCTGGTCCACCGCGTCGAAGTCCTGGCCGCTGCGGCGAGTGACGACGTACTGCACGAAGGTCGCCACGTGCCGCGCCACGAAGGGCGGCAGACCGTACCGCTGCCCCTGCCAGCGGATGGTCGCGCGCCAGTCGAGGACCGGGCAGTCGAGCATCACGCCCAGAACGGGAAGGGGGAACGGCTCGTGCTTGGGCCGCAGCACGCTCAGGACGATATTGCCGCCCATGCTGAAGCCGTACAGCACCGCCCGCCGGTAGCACGCCTCCTTCGCCCATTGGAGGGCCGCCAGCACGTCCTCGGCCTCCTCGTCGCCCAGGGTGTGAAAGCCGTTCTGGGAACGCGGGGCACCAAAGGCGTTGCGGAAGGTGACGAAGAGGGAGCCCGCACCCGTGCGCCGGAGTGCCGGAAGCATCCTGAGCGCCTGCGACCGCTGCCCGCCGTGCCCGTGGACGACGATCACAATGGCGTCTCGCTCGCCCGAGACAGGCGGGATTTGCCAGGCGGGCATGTCTCCCAAGGGCGTGCTGACAACGGTGTTCTCGTACTCCACGCCCAGTTGCGCCGGGGTGCCGTTGTAGACGAAGGAGGAGGCCCAGGCAATGGCTCCGTTCGGCAGGAGGCCGCGTTCCTCCTGAATCTCCCGCCGCACAAGCGTCCCCACAATTCCCGCCGGGCCTAGGATCGCGTGCCCCCGGTTGGGCCGCAGGGGCACGATGCCGATGACCCCGCGCGAGAGCGTTTCGGGCGAGGCGGGCAGGTAGATCGAGTTGCCCCGCCGCCCCACAGGCACGAACGTCCCTTTCACCCAGCGCGTCTTGGACCGCAGGGTGATGTCGGCGCCCACGAACGCCCCGACCGCCAGCAGGGCGGCGTAACCCAGGGCGGCCCAGGCGGCGACGCGGCGCTTGCGGACGTGGCGCAGACGGTCGAGGAGACGGGGACGCTCGTTCATTGGCTCAGTTTCGCAGGGGCTTGCCCGTCTTGAGCATGTGGGCAATCCGGTCCTGCGTGCCCTTCTTGCCCAGCAGGGTGAGGAAGGCGTCGCGTTCGAGGTCGAGGAGGTGCTGCTCGCTGACCTTCGCGGTGCGGTTGTTGCCCGTGCCGCCGGAGAGGACGCGGGCGAGCTGCTTGCCCACCTCGGCGTCGTACTTGCTGGCGTACCCGCCCTCCGTCATGCCGTACAACGCGAGCTTGACGGCAGCGATGGCGGCGTCGCCCATAACCGGGATGTCTTGGCGCGGCGTGGGCTGCACGTAACCGGGCGCGAGGGCGAGGACCTGTCGCTTGGCCTCCTCGATGATCCGGTTCTTGTTCATGGCGATGGTGTCGTGGTCGCGCAGAAAGCCGAGCTTGCGGGCTTCGAGGGCGCTCGTGGAGACCTTCGCCGTGCCGATCAGTTCAAAGGCACGCTGGACGGCGGGCAGGAGGGGCTGGCCGGGCTGGAGCTGGTCCGTGAAGCGCAGCAGCATCTCCTTCGTGCCGCCGCCGCCGGGGATCAGACCGACGCCGACCTCCACGAGCCCCATGTACGTCTCCGCGCTGGCGACGATGTGGTCCGCGTGGATGGAGAACTCGCAGCCGCCGCCGAGCGCGAGGCCGAAGGGCGCGGCGACCGTGGGGTGGGGGCTGAAGCGCATGGAGGTCGTGACCTGCTGGAACTGCTTGATCGCGCTGTCCAGCTCGTCCCACTCCTCGGCCTGCGCCTGCGCGAGGATCAGCGGAAGGTTCGCCCCCGCGCTGAAGTTCTCGCCCTGGTTGCCGAGGACGAGGCCCGCGTAACCCATCTCCCCCACGAGCTTGTGGGCGTCCTGCACGGCACGGAGTTGGTCTTCCCCCAGCGCGTTCATCTTCGCGTGCCACTCCACGAGGAGCACGCCGTCGCCGAGATCCACGATGCTCGCGCCCGCCCGCTTCTTGACGACCTTCGTCCCGTCCTTCTTCAGGTCGGTCAGGATGAAGTAGGGCGCCTCGTACCGCGTGGGCTCGCCCGTCGGCGTGACTGTCGTGTCGCCTTGGTAGAAGCGTTCGCGCCCCGAGTCCTTCATGGCTTGCAGGAGGGGCGGGAGGGTGCGGCCTTCCGCTTCCAGGTTGGCAATGACGGTCTGGACGCCCAAGGTGTCCATCGTCTCGAAGGGGCCTTCCTCCCAGCCGAAGCCCCACTTCAAGGCGTTGTCGATGTCCTGAAGGCGGCCTGAGACGACCCCAGCCATCTTCGCCGCATACCAGAAGCCGTCGTTCATCACGCCGCGCAGGAAGTCGCCTTCCTTGCCCTCGGCATTGTAGAGGGCTTTCACGCGGGCGGCGCGGGGCTGACTCTTCACTGCCTCCACGGCGGGCACGCTGACCTTGCCCCGGTCCTCGTACTCCAGGGTGTCGAGGTTGAGGCTCAGAATCTTGGTCTTGCGGCGCTCGTCCTTCGTCTTCTTGTAGAAGCCGCTGCCCGTCTTGTCGCCGAGCCACTTCTTCTCTTCCACGAGACGGCGGAAGGTGTCGGTGAGGCTGAAGTCCTCATCCTCCGGCGTGGCTTTCCCGAGGTCGTTCGCCACGTGGTAGATGATGTCCAGGCCGCTCAGGTCGGCGGTGCGGAAGGTCGCACTCTTGGCGCGTCCGAGGGCCGGGCCGGTGAGCTGGTCCACCTCGTCCGGCGTCAGGCCCGTGCGCTCCATGTGCTTCATCGCGCGGATGATCCCGTAGACACCAATACGGTTGGCGACGAACCCGGGCACGTCGTTGGCGACGACCACACCCTTGCCGAGCGTGTGGTCCGCGAACTCGGAGAAGGTTCTCAGGACCTCGGGGTCGGTCTTCGGCGTCGGGATGACTTCGAGGAGGTGCAGGTAGCGCGGCGGGTTGAAGAAGTGCGCGCCCACGAAGCGCCGCTGGAAGTCCTCGCCCCGGCCCTCGATCTGGAGGTGCATGGGGATACCACTGGAGTTGGAGGAGATGATCGCCGTCTTCTTGGCGACGCCCTCCACCCGCGCCCAGAGGTCCCGCTTGGCGCCCAGCTTCTCGATGATCGCTTCGAGAATCCAGTCGGCGTCCTTGAGCTTCCCGAGGTCGTCCTCCAGGTTCCCGGGGGTGATGAGCGAGGCCCGCGCCGGGTCCATGAAGGCGGCGGGGCTGGCCTTGAGCGCCCGCTGGATGCCCGCCTTTGCAAGGAAATTACGGTCCGGCTGGTCCGGCAACACGATGTCGAGGAGCGTAACGGGAATGCCCGCGTTGGCGAGCTGGGCGGCGATGGCGGCCCCCATCACGCCCGCGCCGATGACGGCGGCTTTCTGTATCTTCATGCGACCTCCGGTAGCTGTAGCTGGATTCTTGAACTCAGTTCAAACTTTAGGACGCGCACGAGGGTTTGTCCACCCGGAAGGGCACAAACGGGATGGGCTCAGCGTGCGGCGAGCCAAGTTCGGGCGGCGGTTTCCAGGGCGGCGAAGGACGAGAACCCGGCTCCCCGGGCGGCGGCGTCGGACTCCCCTGTCTGGGCGAACGCTCGCGCGAGTTGCCACGGTCCCTCCTTGCCCCGGGTCGCCGCCAGGTATTCCACGACTCCGAGCCCCTGGCGGTAGGCGTTGTCCCAGCGGGCCTCGGGCACGTTCGGGAAGTCGGCAAGTTCACCCAAAGGCACCCAGCCCGAGCGGGCGTAGCCGTTCACCCGGCTCTGCCACGCCTGCCAGCCCCGCTCGGTCACGAAGGTGCGGGCCGCGAAGTTCGCCAGCCCCTCGTGCAGCCACCAGGGGATGCGCTTGTCCCGGCCTGGACCCGCCGCCAGCCCCACGGCGAGGTGGGTGAACTCGTGCGTGAGCACCCGCAAGGTCGCCCCCTCGACCTCCGCCGCCGTGCCGCCCGGCATGACGAGCTTGATCGCCTCGCCCGGCTCGTTCCAGCCCGCGACGGGGGGTAGAGAGAGGTAAACGCTGGCGCTGAGGCTCGGCGAGTCCGGATAGACCTTGACCACGGCGTCCGGGGGCACGGGCAGACCGAGGACGTTCTTGACCTCCTGGGCGGCGCGGGGCAGCAGCGGGGCGAGGGGAGACACCCGTTCGGGCAGGCCCGGCACGCGCAGGGCGAGCAGTGAGCCCGTCTCCGTCTTCACGGGTATGAACGCCTCTCCCGCGTACCGCCAGACCTCCCCCACCCGCACGAGCTGAACGGGCAGCGTGACGCGGCTCGCCTGCCCCTCCGACGGGCCCCTCCCCTCGGGCACGCGCGTCCACGTGAGGGTGAGACTTACGTCGGCCCGCGAGCCCTCCTGCCCAAGCTCGCTGAAGGTGTAGGTCACGTCGGCGGGCGTCCGGCGTGCGAGGTCCGCCGCGAAATTCGCGCCCTCGACGGTGAAAGTTCCGCTCGGGGCGAGGAGGTTGCGGTAGGCCGCGGCGTCTCCGGCACGGGCGGCCTGCTGAAGGGCCTGGGCCAACTCCTGCGGCGTGCGTTGCGCGAGGGCGGCGGGGCCAAGCAGCGTCAGGCCCACGAGGAGGGCGGCACGAAAGGTCATGCCCCAGCTTAGAGAAGGTGGTGGGGCGGGCGCCGACCTCGCATCACCCTCCGGGGAGGAAGCCCTTGACCACGAACACGACCGCCAGCCCCGCCAGCGCAGCGAGGGCAGCAATGCTCAGGCGGCGGTCCCTCTTCCACGCCCCCAACGCCACCCACACGGCGGCGAGGACGGGCACGAGCGCCACGGCCACCACGCCGAGGAAAGCGTAACCCGGCAGCAAAACGCCCAGGGCAAGGAGCACCACGGCTACCCAGAAGCCCGCCGGGTAGAGCCAGGCCGGCAGGCCCGCGAGTTCGGTGTCCGGTTTCGTCTCGGAAGGCGTCACCCGTTCCCCCAGTATTTCCACAGCAGTTGCCCCGCCGTGAAGATCAGGAGCAGGCTGAAAAAGAGCTTGAGCTGTGCGGCGGGAATGCGGCTTTGCAACCCCGCCCCCGCCCGCGCCCCGATGAGGACGCCGAGCGCCACCCCCGCCGCGAGACGCACGTCGAGGAGTCCGCCCGCCTGGTAGACGAGCGCATTGCCCACGGCCGTCAGGCCCATGATGAAGGTGCTCGTGGCGATGGCCTGCCGGATGGGCACCCCCGCGAGGAGGTTGAGCACCGGCACCTGCACCGTCCCGCCGCCGATGCCCAGCAGGCCGCTCATCACGCCCGCGAAGGTCATGGCCGGGGGCACGAGGCGGCTGGGGGGACGCTCGACCTCCACCCGCCTGAGCCCGCGCAGCAGGTTGTACGCGGAATAGAGCAGCAGCAGCGCGAAGACGGTCGCCACCGCCCGGGCGGGCAGGACGAGGCCCAGGAAGCTGCCCAGCGCCCCGCCCAGGATGGTATAGGGCGAGAGGAGGTAGCCCGTCCGCGCCCGCACCAGTCCCTGCCGGAGGTAACTCGCCGCGCCGCTCAGGCCCACCGCCAGCACCCCGATCTGCGACACGGCGACCGCCTGCCCGATGGTGATCTCGCGCCCGAACTGCGGCAACACGAATTCCAGCGCGGGCACGACGACCACGCCGCCGCCGAGGCCCAGGATGGCGCCCAGCACCCCGGCGAGCAGGCCCACGGCGATGACGGCGAGCATCAAGGAAAGATCACGTGAGGGAGGCTAACACGGGTCGGGGCCGGGCGCCGCGCCGCCACGTTGCCCTTCTGTTCAGGGAAGGGGCGCGGCCCCGGCGCCTGCTCACGTCCCTGCGCCCACCGCCCCCGCCACGTTCGTGAAGCCGTCGCGCTCCAGCAGCGCCGCCAGCCCCCGGTTCAGGCGCCGGGGCAGCCCCGGCCCCTCGTAGATCAGCGCCGTGTACACCTCGGCGAGGCTGGCCCCAGCGCGAATCTTGGCATAGGCGTCCTCCGGGGTGAACACGCCGCCCACCCCGACGATGGGCACCCGCCCACGCGTGAGCCGGTAGGCGTCCCGCACGAGGGCCGTGCTGCGCTCGGTCAGGGGACGCCCGCTCAGCCCGCCCGCCTGAGTGCGGTGAGGGTGGGTCAAGCCGTCGCGGCTCAGGGTGGTGTTGCTGACGATCAGGCCGTTCGCCCCGGCGGCGAGCACCGCCCCCACGCTCGCCTCGAAGTCGGCGGGGTGCAGGTCGGGGGCGAGCTTGACGAGGACGGGGGGCGAACGGCGGGCGGTGCGGACGCGGGCCGTCTCCACCTCGTCCAGCACGGCGCGCACGAGGTCGGCGAGGTCGTCCGCCGCCTGGAGGGCCCGCAGGCCCGGCGTGTTCGGGGAGCTGACGTTGACCACGAAGCCGTCCGCCACCTCGAAAAGCGCGCGGACGCAGGCGCGGTAATCCTCCACCGCGCGCTCGTTCGGCGTGGCCTTGTTCTTGCCGACGTTCACCCACACGGGGGCGAGGCGGGCGGGCAGCGCGGCGAGGCGGGCGCGCAGGGCCTCGGCGCCCGCGTTGTTGAAGCCCATGCGGTTGATGAGCGCCATGTCCCCCGGCAGGCGGAAGAGGCGGGGCCGCCCGTTGCCCGGCTGCGCGAGGGGCGTGACCGTGCCGACCTCCAAGAAGCCGAAGCCCAGCGCCCAGAAGGCGGGCACGGCCTCGCCGTTCTTGTCGAGCCCCGCCGCCAGCCCCACCGGGGAGGCGAAGGGTCGGCCCCACAGCGTCTGGGCGAGCCGGGGGTCGGCCTGGGCACCGAGGCGGCGGGCGAGGCCCGGCCACGCGGGCACGCGCGACGCCACGCCGAGGGCCCGCAGGGTGAGGTGGTGGGCGTCCTCCGCGTCCAGGCGGAAGAGGGCGGGCTTGAGGCGGCGGTACATCCCCAGCAGGATACGAAGGGACAGCCTCCGCTTCCCGGACGTCTGCCCCAAAGAGACATCCCGCCGTGATGGCGGGAAGCCAGGGGCACAGGTCTCAGAGGCGCGGCGCGGCGAACGTCGGTTCGAGCTGCACGAGGCGGGCGTGCTCCTGGCGCTCGCTCTCGTGGATCAGGTCGGCGAGGGTGGTGCCGCCGAGCACGTCGCGTAGGGCGGTGTCCACCCGCTGCCACAGGTCCACCGTGCCGCAGACCTGGCCCCGGTCGCAGACATGATCTTCCTCCACGCACGACACGGGCGCGATGCTGCCCTCCATCGCCGTGACGACCTCATAGGCGTTGATGGCCGACGCCGGGCGGGCGAGCCGGTACCCGCCGTGGGCGCCCCGCACGCTCTTGATAAAGCCCGCGCGGCGCAGGTTGCTGGCGATCTGCTCCAGGTAGTGCTGGCTGATGCCCTGGCGCCCGGACACGTCCTTGAGCGGCACGGCCTCCCCGCCCCGCCGTCCGATCTCGATCAGGGCGCGCAGACCGTACTGTGCTTTGGTCGAGACCCACATGGGGACATTCTACCCGGAAATCCGGGCGAGGAGGAGGGGATTCCCGGCAATTGGTCGGGGCCGCGCGGCGGGGGGCGGTGTCCGTGCAGGTGACCCGGGCTGGCCGCCCCCCCCGCCTCTCCCCTACAATCCGCCCCGTGCCTTCTCCCCTGCCCCCGGACCTCTCCCCGGCGGACGTGCTGTTGCGCCTGCGGGCGGCGGGCGCACCGGGGGTGGCCCTGCTGGAGTCGCTGGGCCCGGTCGTTTCTTACGGCCGCTTTTCCTTCCTGAGCGCCTGGCCGGTGCGGGTTCAACACGAAGTGCCGGGGCGCCCGCAGGGAGACGCCTTCTTCCCCGCGTGGCTGGGCGGCCTGAAGTACGAGGCGGCGCGGGCCTTCGGGGGACAGACGCACGACCCGGAGGGCGAGCCGGGCTGGTGGGGCCTGTACCCGGGCGGCCTCGTGTGGGACCGCGAGGCGGGCCGCCTTGAGGTGGTGGGCGAGGCCGGGCACGTGGACTGGGCGGCGGTGCTCGCGGGGGAGCCCGTTCCCACGCCCGTCCTCACGGTGGGCCCCTTCGGCGCGGACGACGTGGACTACCCGGCGGGCGTGCGGGCGGTGCAAGACCTCATCCGGGCGGGCGAGGTGTATCAGGTCAACCTCTCGCGGGGGGTGCGGGCGCGGGCGGAGGGCGACCCCCTGGCCGCCTACCTGCGCCTGCGGGAGCTCAACCCCAGCCCCTTCATGGCCTTTCTCGACCTGGGCGAGGAGGTCGTCGTGTCGTGCAGCCCGGAGCGGCTGGTACGGTGGGAGGGGCAGGAGGTCTCGGCGCGGCCCATCGCGGGCACCCGGCGCCGGGGCGACACGCCGGGGGAGGACGCCGCGTTGGAGCGGGAACTGCGCGCGAGCCCCAAGGAGCGGGCCGAACACACCATGCTCGTGGACCTCGTGCGCCACGACCTGGGGCGGGTGTCGGCCCCGGGCACGGTGCGGGTGCCGGACCTCGGCCTCGTCGAGCGCTACAGCCACGTCATGCACCTCGTCTCGGAGGTGGTGGGCGAGGCCCGGGCCGACTTGACCGTGCGCGAGCTCCTGAGCGCGACCTTTCCCGGCGGCACGATCACGGGCGCGCCCAAGGAACGGGTGATGGAGGCGATCCGCGACCTGGAGCCGGGGCCGCGCGGCTGGTACACGGGCGGGGTCGGCATCGTGGCCGGGGGACGGGTGGACGTGAACATCCTGATCCGGACGGCGGCCTTCACGCGGGACGGGGAGGGCTGGACCGTGGAGGTTCGGGCGGGGGGCGGCACCGTCATCGACGCCGACCCGGCGCGTGAGGCGCAGGAGACGGTGCACAAGGCGCAGGCGCTCCTGAGCGTGCTCGCGGGGGTGCCGGGTCGGCCCGCGAGGGCGCCCGCTCCCCCCGTGCCCGGCGTGGCCTGGGCGCCGCCGCCCGCCCCCTCCGCTCCGGGCCTGCGGGTGCTGCTGCTCGACAACCACGATTCTTTCACCATGAACCTCGCCCACGACCTGCTCGCGCTGGGGGCAGAGGTGGACGTGCGCTCGCCGGAAGAGACGGTGGGAGCGCTGCTGGCCCCCCCACCGGACGCCGTGCTCGTGGGACCCGGCCCCGGGACGCCGGACACGAGCGGCAGCACGCTCGACCTGACGCGGGCGTGCCTGGAGCGGGGCGTACCCCTGCTGGGCGTGTGCCTGGGACACCAGGCGTTGGGACAGGTGTTGGGCGGGCGGGTGGAACGCGCCGTGCCTGTCCACGGCCGCCCGGAGGCCGCGCGGCACGGCGGGGAGGGGCTGTTCGCGGGCGTGCCGGACGGAGCCGAGTTCGGCCGCTACCACTCCCTCGTCGTGCGCGGGCTGCCGGAGGAGGTCGTCACGGCCCGCAGCGCGGACGGCGAGGTGATGGCCCTGCACGTGCCCGGACGCCCCGCCTGGGGGGTGCAGTTTCACCCCGAGAGCGTGCTCAGCCCCGCCGGGCGGGTCCTTCTCGCCAACTGGCTGCGGCTGAGCGCGGGCGGGCGGGGATGAGGCCGCTCCCGCCCGGGGCCGAAGCGGGCGCGTGGCTGCACGGGGCGACCACCTTCACGACCCTTCGCACCCGGCGCGGCCTGCCCCTGCTCTGGGAGGCCCACCTCGCGCGGTTGGCAGGCAGTTGCGTGTTCCTGGGGCTGCCCGCGCCGGAGGACCGGCCTCCCACCCTCGACCCCCTCCCCTGGGGCCTGTTGCGCCTGACCACCACCCCGGAGGGCACGTTCTGGTCGCACCGCCCGCTCACGCCCGGGCCGCGCCCGACGGAGGGCGTGCGGGTCCTGCTCACGGGGCGGCAGGTGCATCCGCAACTCGCCCCCCACAAGACGGGCAATTACCTGCCTTACCTCCTCGCCGGGCGGGACGCGGGGGCGGCCGGGGCCTTTGAGGGCTGGCTCACGGACCCCGAGGGGCGGGTGGTGGACGGCGGGCGAACCTCGCCTCTGTTCGACCTCGGCGGGAGGCTCGTCGTGCCCGCGGGGGGACTGCCGGGCGTGACCCGCGCCGCCTTCTTGCGAAGACAGGACTTTCAGGAAAGAGCGGTGACCGTGGCCGAACTGCGAGAGGTCACGCGCGCCTGGCTGTGTGGCAGCGGCGTGGGCGTGGTCCCCGTGCGAGAGATCGCGGGCGAGGGGTGGGAGGTCCGCCTCACCTCCTCCTGGCCGCCCACCGACGACCCCGCGCTCGTCTGGCCGGAGTAGGCCCCGACGAGAGAGGCGGCGAGGTCGCCCCCACCGCCCCTGAACCCTCTGATCGCGGTCCTCCGTTCCGTTGAAAGGACACGTCACGCAGGGCCGCTCTCCTCACGGCTGCTCGCTCCGCTCGGGCCGGACAAAGAGCCGCAACCTATCCGGCCATCGCTGTGAAACTTCAGTGGCCGTCTTGCCCGACGCGCTCGCTCTGGAGGCGGCCTCCGCCCGTCGCCTCGTCGAGGCGCAGGGCCCCGGAACGGCGCATGATGCTCAGGGCCTCGGTGACCCGCCTTTCGTCAGGATCACGGGCGATCACGAGGACGTTGCCCGACCGGATGCCGTCGTAAAAGCGCTCGGCCTGCGCGGCGGGCACGCCCATGCGGCGCAGCAGCTTGACGTAATCGCCGTGATCGCTGCCGGTCAGCGCGCCGAAGATCCCGCCGAGCCCGGCGCCGCCGATGAGGCCGAACAGCATGGCGAGGACGCCGCCCTCCTGATAGACGCGGGTGTCGGGAATCCACAGCAGGAGGAGCCACACCGGGAAGGTGAGCGCCACGCCCGCAAAGGCGCCGAGCAGGGTGCCGCGGATGACGCTGCCCGAGCCGCCCGGCGCCCCCTCCTCGGGGCTCACGCCGGTCTGCTGGGCGAGGGTGTCTTTGGTCACCGCGTCGAGCATGCTGAAGCCGAGGTGATCACGGTCGAAACCGCGTTCTTGCAGCGCGGCGAGGGCCACCCCCGCCTGCTGCGGCTCACGAAAGAGGGCAACGACACTTTCCATTGCCTCCGGTTTTACCACGGAGGCCGCGACCAGGGCGAGGGACAAAGGAGCATCCCCCGCTCTGGCGGCGTGGGGGCGGCCCCTTGAGCCGAAGGTCATCTTGCCTTGAGGGCCCCTGAAGACACGGCCCGGGCCCCCAGGGCTTTCGTCCCGCTCCCCCGCGGGAGGTACGTTCGGCCCACCGGACGTTTTCTATACTGCCCGCATGACCGGCGTGGCGTCCCTGATCCTCCCCGGCGCGGCCTTCGAGGTGCGGCTGCGCGAGGTGCTGCGGTCGCGTGTCGAGTTCATCGAGCTGATCGGGGAAGACCTCGTGACCGCGGGCGGCAAACGGGCGCGGCCCACCGTCACCTACCTCGCCGCGCAGACCCTCGGGGCGGACGCCCGCCACCCCCTCTGGCCGGGCGTCACGGACCTCGCCGCGTGCGTGGAACTGCTGCACTCGGCCTCGCTGCTGCACGACGACCTCATCGACGACGCCGACACCCGGCGCGGCCAGCAGGCGGCCTTCCGCCGCTTCGGGAACGTCGTTTCCGTGATGAGCGGCGACTTCATGCTCTCGCGGCTGCTCGTGCTCCTCGCGGGGTTGCCGGGGGGGGCGGCCCTGGTGCGGTCTTTCGGGGAGACCGCCAGCCTGGTGTGTGAGGGCGAGGTCTTGCAGTTTCAGGTCGCCGCCTACGCCGACTACAACCTGGCGAATTACCTCGACGTGATCTACGGAAAGACGGCGGCCCTCGTCGAACTTGCCGCCTTTTCCCCCGCCCTCGTGCTCGGGGCCCCCGACGAGCAGCGGGAGGCGCTGGCGACCTTCGGGCGCGAGTACGGCCTCGCCTTCCAGATGCGCGACGACCTCCTCGACCTCGCGGGCGACGAGGAGACGCTCGGCAAGCCGGTCGGCGGCGACCTGCGGGAAGGCAAGGCCACCCTGCCCGTCCTCCTGCTGCTGGGCGGTCCCCAGCAGGCCGAGGTCCGTGAGCTCCTCGCCCGCCGCGCCGCCGCGCCGGGGGACGTGGCCCGCGTCCGCGACCTCGCCCTCGCCGCGGGGGCCGTGGACGCCACCCGCGAGGAGATCGGGCGCCGCGTCTCGCTCGCCGTGGGCGCCCTGGAAGCCCTGCCCCCCTCCGAGGCCAGAGACGCCCTCGCCGCCCTCGCCCGCCACGAGACCGAGCGCGCCCGCTGAGGGCGAGGCCGCGGCAGGGCCGCTTGTCCGGTCAGGCCGGACGCCCCGGAGGTCCCGCCCCTTCCTCCCGGAATCACCCGGCGGGCTGGCGCCCTGAAGGAGCAGCGCTTCGCCGAGACCCGGGCCACCCACCGGGTGGACGGACCGGCTGGCATTTGCAAGGCGGCGCCCTTTTACTGCAATCCCGTCCTCACAGCGCCCGCCTGTCTATGCGTGTATCCTCGGAACGCTAGACCACTGCGGAGGAAAGCGTGATGAGGGCATCCGGACTCAACTGGCAGGGCCTGATGGAGCAACTTCAGGAGGCGCTGCCGCACTGCGAGGTGACCGACCAGTCCCTCGCCTATTTCAAGTACCCGAAACGCACCGTGAGCGTGAATCTGCCGGTGCGGATGGACGACGGCACGGTGCGCGTCTTCAAGGGTTACCGCACGGTGCACTCGACGGCGCGCGGCCCCAGCATCGGCGGCGTGCGCTTCAAGGCGGGCCTGAACGCCCACGAGTGCGAGGTCCTGGCCGCGATCATGACCCTCAAGGCCGCGGTCGCGGACCTGCCGCTGGGCGGGGCGAAGGGCGGGGTGGACGTGGACCCCTCGCTCCTGAGCGCCCACGAGCGCGAGGGGCTGATCCGGCGCTACACCTCGGAACTCGTGGAGCTGATCGGCCCCACCGAGGACATCCTCGCGCCCGACGTGGGTTCGGACCCGCAGGCGATGGCGTGGATGCTCGACACCTACGGCGAGAACACCGGCTCCACCCTGAGCGGCGTGGTCGTCGGCAAGCCGATGAGCCTGGGCGGGAGCTACGGCAGCAAGGACGCCCGGGGCCGCAGCGCCGCCCTGGTGGCGGGCCGGATTCTGGAGGGGCGCGGCGAGAGCCTGAGCCGGGCGCGCGTGGCCGTCTACGGTTTCGGGGACGTGGGGCGCCGGGCCGCGCAGACCCTCGCCGAGCAGGGGGCCCTGGTGGTCGCCGTCTCGGACCAGCAGGGGGGCGCCTTCGCCAGCGGGGGACTCGACTTAGAGGCCCTCTCGCGGCACCGCGAGGAGCACGGCACCGTCCAGGGCTTCGCCACCGCCATCACCGCCGGGGAGGTCGTCGAACTCGACGTGGACGTGCTGATGCTCGCCTACGACTACGGCGCCGTGAACGCCGGGAATGCCCACGCCGTCCGCGCCCGCTACGTGGTGGAGGCGACCAACCGCGCGGTGCTGCCCGAGGCCGAGCGTTTCCTCAAGGCGCAGGGCGTGACCATCCTCCCCGATCTGGTCGCCAGCATCGGCGGGGTGGTCGTGAACTACCTCGAATGGGTGCAGGACGCCAGCAACTTCTTCTGGACGGAAGACGAGATCAAACGCGCCATCGACACGCGGGTGAACGCCGCCGTAGACCGGGTGCTCGCCTTCGCCCGCACGCGCGGCGTGGACGACCTGCGCACCGCCGCCTACGCCCTCGCCCTCGGGCGGCTGCACGAGGCGAGCGTGATGCGGGGCGTGTATCCGTGAAGCCGTCAGCCGTTCAGGACTTTTGCTGATGGCT
This sequence comes from Deinococcus aestuarii, assembly GCF_018863415.1. Classification (NCBI taxonomy): domain Bacteria; kingdom Thermotogati; phylum Deinococcota; class Deinococci; order Deinococcales; family Deinococcaceae; genus Deinococcus; species Deinococcus aestuarii. The sequence goes on from NZ_JAHKSN010000011.1 coordinate 49,848, forward strand.
GACGGCTGAGAGCTGAAAGCTCCCCTTCCTTCCCACCCCCAACCGGAGGTTCCCAATGACCGCCACCCAAGACCCCCAGAACCAGACCCCAGCTCAACCCCAGCTCGGCGGGCACTCCCTGCCGAGTTACCTTGATCCGAACAACATCGGCCCGTACGAGATCTACCTGGAGCAGGTCGAGCGGGTCACGCCCTACCTCGGCAAGCTCGCGTACTGGGTCGAGACCCTGAAAAGGCCCAAGCGCATCCTGGTGGTGGACGTGCCCATCCACCTCGACGACGGGACGGTCGCGCACTTCGAGGGCTACCGGGTGCAGCACAACACCTCACGCGGGCCCGCCAAGGGCGGCGTGCGCTTTCACCAGGACGTGACCTTATCTGAGGTCATGGCGCTCTCGGCGTGGATGACGATCAAGAACGCCGCCGTGAACCTGCCCTACGGCGGCGGCAAGGGGGGCGTGCGGATCGACCCGCGCAAGTACTCGACCGGGGAACTCGAACGCCTCACCCGCCGTTACACGACCGAGATCGGGCTGGTCATCGGGCCGGAAAAGGACATCCCGGCGCCCGACGTGAACACCAACCCGCAGACGATGGCGTGGATGATGGACACCTACTCCATGAACGTGGGCCGCACGGCGACGGGCGTGGTGACGGGCAAGCCCGTGAGCCTGGGCGGCTCGCTCGGGCGCGGCGACGCCACCGGGCGCGGCGTGTTCGTGACCGGGGCGGAGGCGCTCGTCAAGCTCGGGATGCCGCTGGAGGGCGCGCGGATCGCCGTGCAGGGCTTCGGCAACGTGGGGAACGCCGCCGCGCGCATCTTCTTCGACCACGGGGCGAGGATCGTGGCGATTCAGGACGTGACGGGCACGGTTCACAGCGAGGCGGGAATCAACCCCTACACTGCCGCCGCGCACCTCACCCGCACGGGCAAGATCACCGGCCTGGAGGGGACCGAGGAGCTGGCCGCGGGCGAGTTCTGGGGGGTGGACTGCGACGTGCTCATCCCCGCCGCGCTGGAAAAGCAGATCACCGAGCACAATGCCGACCGCATCCGGGCGCGCGTCATCGTGGAAGGGGCCAACGGGCCCACCACGCCGCAGGCCGACGACCTCCTGCACGCGAAGGGCGTGCTGGTGGTGCCCGACGTGCTGGCGAACGCGGGCGGCGTGACGGTCTCGTACTTCGAGTGGGTGCAGGACTTCTCCTCCTTTTTCTGGACGGAGGACGAGATCAATGCCCGGCTCGACCGCATCATGCGCGAGGCGTTCCTGGGCCTGTGGGACGTCAAGGAGCGGCACGGCGTCACGCTGCGCACCGCCGCCTACATCGTGGCCTGCACCCGGGTGCTGGAGGCGCGGGCACTGCGGGGGCTGTATCCCTGAAGCGGTCAGCTTTCAGCCGTCAGCGATCAGCGAGAAAGGGAGCCTCGGCGAATGCCGGGGCTTTTTTGGCTTTTTTATGGCGTCTCCTCGCGGCGGGCACCCCGCCTTGCCCCGGCTGAGGGCTGACCGCTGAGGGCTGACCGCTCCCTTACAATGCCCTCCATGTCCGATCTTCTGAGCGGGTGGCACCCGGCCCCGGCGGGGTTCAAGCACGTGGTGAGCGTGTCGCTGGGAAACAGCAAGCGCAACGCCCGCGAGGAGATGAGCGTGCTGGGCCAGCCCTTCGTGCTCGAACGCATCGGCACCGACGGGGACGCGCGGAGGGCGGCGGCCCTCTTCCAGGCGCTCGACGGGCGGGTGGACGCCTTCGGGCTGGGGGGGGCGGACCTGTACGTGATCGCGGACGGGCGGCGCTACACCTTCGGCAACGTCCGCAAGCTCGTCTCGCACGCGAAGATCACGCCCGTGCTCGACGGCAGCGGCCTGAAGAACACCCTCGAACGCGACGCGGTGGCGCAGCTCGACCCCGTGCTGAACTGGCGGACCAAGCGGGTGCTGATGGTCTCCGCCGTCGACCGCTTCGGCATGGCGGAGGCGCTCTCGGAGCACGGGGCGGACATGGTGTACGGCGACATCGTGTTCGGCCTGAACCTGAACGTGCCGCTGCGGTCCATCGCCGCCCTGCGCCGGGTGGCCCGCCTCGCCCTGCCCGCGATCACCAAGCTGCCGCAAGACTGGTTTTACCCCACCGGGGACAAGCAGGAGACGAGCGTGGAGGGCCAGGGCACCCGCCTCTACGCCTGGGCCGACGTGATCGCCGGGGACACCCACTACGCCAAGCGCTACGCCCCGCGCATGCTCAGCGGCAAGACGATCCTCACCCAGACGATCACCGAGGCCGACCGCGCCTGGATGAGGGAGCGGGGCGTCGCCCGACTCATCACCACGACGCCGCGCATCGGCAGCCGCAACTTCGCCACCAACGTCCTCGAAGCCTTCTTCGTGGCCCTCAGCGGCAGGCGCGAGGCGCTGAGCGAGGAAGAATACCTGCGCTTCGTCCGCGAGGTGGGGTTCAGGCCGGAGATCAACGAGCTGGAGTGAGCCGGATGGACTGCATAGGGTTGACCTCCCGTGCATCCCACGCTATCTTTTCCTTATCACCGCCCGAGAGGGCGGATTTTTTGTGGCCCACGGCGCCCCTCCTCCCGGAGCCACTGGCGCCACCCTTCCGGAGCGTCCACCGAGAACCGCAGGAGGTGGGCGAGGACACTGCCGGGCCGGGCGCTCCACAGCTCGCGGGACGTGGGAGAGCGGCCCAGGCGACGGAAGGCCATGTTCAGGTAGACCTCCAGGATGCGGCCCTCCACCCCCTCGCCGAGTAAATCAGGCGCCACCTCGCGGTAGGCGTCCAGCGCGTGCGCGGCGGCGTAGGGCGGCAGGGCGGGAAAGTCGAGGGCGGGGTCGGCCCACCCGGCGTCTCCCCAATCGATGAGCGCGGCGAGCGAGCCGTCCGGGTGCACGAGCAGGTTGCCGGGCTGCGCGTCCCCGTGGAGGAAGCGGGGGGCGGGCCGGGGAATCGCGGCGGTGCGGGTCAGGAGCCGGACGGCCCAGTCGGCGGTCCGGCGGTCGATGCGCCCGGCGGTGGCGGCGGCCTCCACCCCCTCCCGTGCGTCGGGCAGGTCCCAAACTTCGAGCCAGCCGCGCGGGTCGGGCACGTCGGTGACGCTCAGGTGCAGGCGGGCGAGTTCGCGCCCGGTCTCGCGGGCGGCGCGGACGAAGCGGGGGTCGGCCACGTCCCAACCCGTGCCGTGCAGGCTGGGGGCGTCCACGCGGGCGTAGACGGTGACGGGCGCGTCCACCACCTCCCGGCTGTCGTCGAAGGCGAGGAGGGGTGGGGTGCGGATTCCGGCGCGCAGCGCGGCGGGCACGGCGACGGCCTCGGTGCGGGCGTCCTCCTCGCCCATCTCGTCTCCCGGCACGGCGACGCGCAGCACGACCTCGCGGTCGGCGTAGGCCCGGTTCACGATGCCCGCGCTGGGAAGCCGCTCCAGAGGGCCGCGCAGCCCGTGCTTGCGGGCGAGGGCGGCGAGTTCGGCAGGGGTGAGGTCGGGCAGTCCGGACATGCCCCAGTCTCCCCTGCACAGGGAGCGGCGGGCATGAGCCGTTCGGCGAGTACACTCGCCCCATGCAGGCGCTTGTGAACGCGATTCGGGAACAGGGGCGGATACTGCCCGGAGGCCTTCTCAAGGTGGACGGGCTGGTCAACCACCAGCTTCTCCCCGGGCTCACCCGCGAGATGGGCGAGCGGTTCGCGGCGGGCTTCGCGCCCCTCGCGCCCAGCAAGATCGTCACCATCGAGGTGAGCGGCATCGCCCCCGCGCTGGCGACCGCCCTGGTGCTGGGGGTGCCGCTGGTGTACGCCCGCAAGAAACGGCCCGTCACCATGCACGAGGTCGCCTACACGGCGCACTCGGTCAGCCGCACGAAGGGGGGCGTGGTGGACCTCTTCGTGAGCAGCGAGTTCCTGGGCGCGGGAGACCGGGTGGTCGTCGTGGACGACTTTCTGGCCTCGGGAGGGACGCTGCGGGCGCTCTCCCGCATCATCGCGGCGAGCGGGGCCGAACTCCTCGCTCTCGGATGCGTGATCGAGAAGGGTTTCGAGGACGGAAGGAGCCAGCTCGCCGACCTGGGGGTGCCGATTCTCACGCTGGCGAACATCGTGCGGATGAGCGAGACGGAGGGCGTGGTGGTGGAGGCGGGGGGCTGGGGCGGGGTCCCGGCGCCCGGCCCCGTCCTGGCGGAAGGATGAGCCTTCCTGAAGCGCCCCCTCAGATGCGGGCCGGGGGCGGTCTCTAGGCTGGGGCAAAGGAGTGATCCCGTGACCCAGCCTGACCCCCGCTCGGCCCTGATTCCCGACCAGAGTGCGCGCGTGAACGTGGCGACCTACCCCACCTACCTCGAAGCGCAGCGGGCCGTGGACTACCTCAGCGACCAGCGGTTTCCGGTCGAGCGCACCGCCATCGTGGGCGAGGGCCTGAAGACCATCGAGCAGGTCACGGGCCGCCTCGACTGGGGCCGCGCGGCGAGCCTGGGATTCGGGCAGGGGCTCTTTATCGGCCTGTTCATCGGCCTGCTCTTCGGGCTGCTGGGGCTGGGCGGCGGGAACCTGCTGTACGCGGTCGCCTACGGCATGGTGCTGGGCGCGATCACGGGCCTGATCTGGGGCCTGATCGGCTACGCCGTCACGGGCGGGCGGCGCGACTTCACCTCGGTGGGCGGGATGCGCGCCGAGCGGTACGTCATCCTCGCCGACGCCGAGGTCGCCGAGCGGGCGCGGACGCTGCTGGGCGGCCTGCCTTCCTCCTGAACGCCCGGCCTCGTTCCTGCGCCCCCGCCTGCCGCGCGGGGGTGTCTCCTGTCCGGGAACGCGGTCCAGCCGGGCGTTCGCCCCGCTAGCATGGCCCCATGACACAACCCGGGCTGGAATTGCAGGAGCTGATCGCCGCGATGGAGCAGCGCCGCGCCAAGGTCGAGGCGGGCGGCGGTGCCGAGCGCCAGAAGAAGCAGCGCGAGGGCGGCAAGCTCACCGCCCGCGAGCGCATCGAGCGCCTGCTCGACCCCGGCTCCTTCCTCGAACTCTCCACCTTCGTCGAACACGGCCACAACCGCCTGATGGCGGGCGTCGAGGCCCCCGGCGAGGGCGTCGTCACCGGGCGCGGCACGGTCGACGGGCGGCAGGTCTTCGTCTTCAGCCAGGACTTCACCGTGCTCGGCGGCTCGCTGGGCAAGATGAACGCCTCCAAGGTCACGAAGGTGATGGACCTCGCCGCGAAGACGGGCTGCCCGGTGATCGGCCTGAACGATTCGGCGGGCGCGCGGATTCAGGAGGGGGTGGACTCGCTGAGCGGCTACGGCGAGATCTTCTACCGCAACGCGATCTACTCCGGCGCCGTGCCGCAGATCAGCGCGATCCTGGGGCCCTGCGCGGGCGGCGCGGTGTACTCCCCCGCCCTGACCGACTTCATCCTGATGAGCCGGGGCAGCTCGTACATGTTCATCACCGGGCCGGAGGTCATCAAGTCGGTCACCCGCGAGGACGTGACCTTCGACGGGCTCGGCGGGGCGGACGTGCACACGCGCCGCTCGGGCGTCGCCCACCTGGAGTACGACGGGGACGAGGCGGTCATTGACGGTATCCGCGACCTCCTCTCCTACCTGCCGCAGAACGCCCGCGAGCAGCCGCCTGTGCGCGAGTGCGCGGACCCGGTGGACCGCCGCAACGACCGCCTCCTCGACCTCGTGACGCCCGACCAGCGCAAGCCCTACGCGATGCACGACGTGATCCACGAACTCGTGGACGACGGCACCTTCCTCGAAATCCAGCCCGGCTGGGCCAGGAACATCCTCTGCGGCTTCGCGCGGCTGAACGGTCAGAGCGTGGGCATCGTGGCGAACAATCCGAAAGTGATGGCGGGGACGCTGAACATCGACGCTTCGGACAAGGCCGCGCGCTTCATCCGCACCTGCGACTGCTACAACGTGCCGATCCTGACGCTGGTGGACGTGACGGGCTTCCTGCCGGGGGTGGCGCAGGAGCACGCGGGGATCATCCGGCACGGGGCGAAGATGCTCTACGCCTACGCGGAGGCGACCGTCCCCAAGATCACCCTGATCACCCGCAAGAGCTACGGCGGGGCGTACCTCGCCATGAACTCGCGCGACATGGGCGCCGACGTGGTGTACGCCTGGCCCACCGCCGCCGTCGCCGTCATGGGCGCCGAGGGGGCCGCCAACATCGTCTACCGCCGCGACATCCAGAACTCGGAGAACCCGGACGCCACCCGCGCCGAGAAGATCGCCCAGTACAAGGAGACCTTCGACAACCCCTACGTCGCCGCCGCCAAGGGCTACATCGACGACGTGCTGCCGATGGAGGACACCCGCGCCCGTCTGATCCAGACCTTCGCCATGCTGCGGGGCAAGGCGGAGACGCGGCCGTACAAGAAGCACGGGAACATGCCGCTGTAGCCGTCGGCTTGCTCCTTCTGCTTGTCTCTTTTGTACGAAACGTCTTTCCTGTACACTTTCGGTGAGAAGCCTCTCTCAAGGAGGGGGGGACTCAGCGGCGGACTTGCAAGGCAGGTCACGGCTACGTCTCGCAAGGCGAGCGGGGAGGACCATGACAACATCACGAAAGGAGACCACCCCGGCCCTGAGCGCCTCGGAGGCCCGCAGCAACTTCAACGATCTCGTCAACCGCGTGCAGTACGGTGGCGAGCGCGTCACGGTGACCCGGCAGGGCAAACCTGCGGCGGTCATGATCAGCGTGGCGGACCTGGAGTTGCTGGAGCGCCTGGAGGATCGCCTGTGGGGTGACCTCGCCCTTGAACGACTCAAAGAGGAAAAGCGGAGCGGAGCCGGAAGAATCGACTGGCAGGACCTTAAACGAAACCTCGGCCTCTGAGGAGCAGAAGCCGCAGGTTCCCACGCGTGAAGTTCGGGTCGAACTGACTCGGGCGGCTGAGAAAGACTTGCGAGATATAGGCAACCGCAAGCATCTGGGCCAGATCGCCCGCCAGCTTGACGCTCTCTCGGTCAATCCCAGGCCACAGGACGCGCGGCCTATCCAGGGCGAGGCGTACCGGGTGAACGGCTGGAACTTCTTTCGCGTGGATGTGGGCGAGTACCGTATCGTCTATGACCTGGACGAGTCCGGTCAAGTCCTGATCATCGCGACCGTCACCGTCATCGGGCGCCGCAATGATGACGCCGTATACCGATTGCTTGGGCGGCGCCACGGCTAGAATTTCAGCCGCACGAAACTCCTTGTTCCCCTCACCTTAACCCCCCTCATCCAGATTCACGATCACCTGCCGCAGCAGCCCGATCAGATCGCGCACCTGCCGGTCACCCAGCCCCACCCGCTCGCCGATGAGGCGGGGGATGTCGCGCGCCTGCTCACGGAGCGCCCTCCCCTGCTCGGTCAGCGTGACCTCCAGCTCGCGCTCGTCGCTGGCGCGGCGGTGGCGCCTGAGGTGCCCAGCGGCCTCCAGACGCTTGAGGAGGGGGGAAAGGGTGCCGGAGTCGAGGTGCAACCACTCGCCGAGGGCCTTGACGGTGGGGGGGTGGGGGGCGTTCCAGAGGGCCAGCATCACGAGGTACTGCGGGTAGGTCAGGCCCAGGGGGTCGAGGAGGGGACGGTACGCCATCACCATGCTCCGCGACGCCACGTAGAGGTTGAAGCACAGCATGGTGTCGAGGTCGTGGATGGGGGGGTCTGGGGTCTGGGTCATGGCAGTGTGTCCGGGGCCCTCGGCTTTCCAGATGAAGGGTGTTGGTCCGGTGTCCTTCGGCGGGGGGTGAGGCCGATCCCGAGGTCAGGGAGGCCAGCTTAGCGTGCCCGCTCCCGTCGCGTGGTCTCAGGAGCCCGGACGCACGCGGCCTTCCCGGGGCTCCCTCCGCTCCGCCCACCCCAGCGCGACCCCGGCGAGGATGAGCAGCGCGGGCACAACCACCTGGGCCTGGAACAGCGAGGACACGTCCGCCAGGGCCCCCAGCGCGAAGGGAGCGAGCAGGATGGCGAGGCCCGAGGCCAGCGCCGCCCGCGCGCTCGCCACGTCCTCGCGGCCCGGCGCCGTGCCCACCGCCAGCGAGAGCATCGCCGGGTAGAGGTTCGCCACGCCGAGCCCGGTCACGAACAGGCCCACCATCCGCACGGCGCCCACCGGGACGAGCCAGTAGACCAGAAAACCCGGCAGCGCGACGAGCAGGGACAGGCCCACCACCCGCCCGGCGGGAACCCGCGCGAGCAGCGCCCCGCCCGCCAGCCGGCCCAGCAGCATCGCCAGCAGGAAGGCACTTACCGCCGTAGCCGCCGCCGCCCGCCCGAATCCCCCCACGCCTTGCAGGAAATCCGCCGCCCAAAAGGCCACCCCGAACTCCACCGCCACCACGAGCAGCAAGACGGCCCAGCGCCGCCAGTAGCGGGCGGGCAGGGCTTCCCGGGAGGGGGCGCCCACTCCAGCCTCCCCTCTGAAGCTCACCCGGCGAGAGACGGCGGCGAGCAGGGCCAGCACCCCCGCCGCGAACCCCAGCACGCCCGGCCAGCCCAGCCCGGCGGCCACCGCGCCCCCGACGGCCAGGGGCGCCATGACGCTGCACACGCTCGCCACGGCGTTGGCCTCCGCGAACGCCTGGGGACGCCTCTCCCCGTGCCGCCGCGCGAGCACCGCCGAGACCTGCACCAGCGTCAGCGACCCCAGCGTGCCCATCACGAGCGCCCCCAGGACGCTGAGGAGGAACGTCGGTGCGACCGCAAGCAACACCCCGCCCGCCGCCATCCCCGCCGCGCCGCCCCACAGCACGGCCCCGGCCCCAAAGCGCCGCCCCAGCCGGTCGGCGCTCACGCTGGCGATGAGGGAGCCCACCGCAAAGGCGCTCGTGTGCAGGCTTGCCTGAGCGTAGGTCAGGCCGAGCTTCTCCCGCAGGAAGGGCAGCAGCGGCCCCAGGGCATTCAGGAGGAAGGCGAAGTAGCCCAACAGCAGGTAGGTGATCCAGGTCGCCCGGTCACGCCCGAAGCCGGGCCCCACCTGCGCCGCCGTCACGGGGAGAGGCGCCGGGAGGAGGACGAGGAGCGGGGGCGGGCGGGCGGTCGTCGCATGGGGATGAGTCCTTTCAGAGGCCGGGCGCCTGGGCCGCTCCGTCCAGCAGGCTGAACGTTACCACCGCCTCGCCGTGGACACTCAGGGGGGCGCCGTCCGGCAGGCTGGCCCGCAAGCCCCCGGCGAGGGCGTGGGCCGTGTCGAGGAGCGGCGCGTCGACGGCGGGGTCGAGGGTGCCCCAGAGGTGGGCCGCTCCACCCCCGCCCTGGCCCGCCCGCCACAGCAGCGCCCCGAGCTCCTCCGAGCCCGCGTAGGCGAGCAGCAGCGTCACGTCCCGCTCCCCCTCCAACCGGGCCGCGAGGTGGCGGGCGAGCGGGCCCGCCCACTCCGGCGTCCCGTAGGCCTGCGCCAGCGTCGCCGCCCAGACGGGCAGGTGCAGACGGCCCACCTGCTCGACCCGGATGATGTCCGGTGCCCCGGCGGGGTGGTACTCGCCCACCCGCAGGGCGGCCACCTCCTCGCCCGGCGCCCTCTCCCCCACGCTCGCCACCAGGGCGGGCATGGCCTGCGCGTGGTGCCAGGCGCGGATCAGCGGCAGGCGGTCCGGGTCCCCGTCCGGCAGGTAGGTCGCGTTGAGCGCGAGCACGTTCACCCCCGGCGTGTGGAGCGTCACCGCCCCCCGGAAGTCGCGGCGAAGGGTCGAGAGCGGCTCGAAATAGGCGGCGAGTTCGGCGAGGGCGGGCGGCAGGCTCATGGGGGCAGCCTAGCGGGAAGGCACGCAAAAAGCCGCCTCCACGGGGAAGACGGCTTTCGGGTGGTGACCCCAACGGGACTTGAACCCGTGTCTGCGCCTTGAGAGGGCGCTGTCCTGACCGCTAGACGATGGGGCCGTCCGGTGGAAGCCCGCCCGGGGGCGGTGTCAGGCGCGAAGAGAGATTCTAGCAGGGATGACGGGGAAGTCAAGGAGGGGCAGGAGGGCCGCTCACTCCAGGTCGTCGTAGTGGTGGAGGAGCGCCGCGTCGGGGTCGCCGCCCGCGTGGTGGTGCCGGGCGACGAGGCGGGCGACGCGGGGCCGGGCCCCCATCCGCGCGAGGAGTTCGGCGCCGAGTTCGGGGTGGTCGGCGCGTACGGCGAGGGGCCCGAGCGGCACGACCCGGGCCAGGCGGTTGGGCACCAGCCCCACGAGCACCCGCTCGACGACCCGGTAGGGCCGGATGCTCTTGCCGCAGTCGTGGAGCAGGGCGGCGGCGACGAGGTCGGACGCGGCCCGTGGGTGGTCGCGCAGGAGGTGGCGGGCCACCCGGCAGGCGTGCTCACGGTCGCGCGGGTCCATGCCCAGGTACACGCGCCGCTCGGCGGGGGTGAGATAGGCGGCGGCCCAGGCGTCGTCGGGGTGGGCGTGCGCCGCACTCAGGCTGCGCGTCAACCTCCCGACCTTGCCCACGTATCCCCGGACCTTGCGGCTCAGACGGGCGCAGAAACTGGGGGCCGACATGGGGGGAGGATAGATGAGGGGACGGGTGGGAGGGCGAAGCCCCCGGCACCCGTCCCCCTCCGGCCCCCGGCTCAGTCGTCCGCCGCCACCGTCCCCTGCTCGACCTCCAGCGCGGCGAGGGCCCGCTCGGCGCTCATCGCGGCGCGGGTCCCGGCGCCCACGCTGGTGGCGAGCTGGCGGTACACGTAGTCCGACACGTCGCCCGCCGCGAAGAGCAGGGGCACGCTGGTGTAGATCTCGTCCGTCACCTCGACGTAGCCGTCCTCACGCAGCTTCACGGTGCCCTGCACGAAGTCGGTGTTCGGCACGTGCCCGATGAAGATGAACACGCCGTCGGTGGGCATGTCCTGCACCTCGCCCGTCTTGAGGTTTCTCAGCCGCACGCCCATGACGCTGTCCTCGCCCTGGATCTCCTCGACCGCCGTGTCCCAGATGAAGTTCATCTTGGGGCTGGCAAACGCCCGGGCCTGCGCGACCTTGTTCGCGCGCAGGGTGTCCCGGCGGTGGATCAGGGTGACCTCCTCGGCGAACTTGGTGAGGAAGAGGCCCTCCTCGACCGCCGCGTCGCCGCCGCCGATCACGACCACCTTCTTGCCCCGGTAGAAGAAGCCGTCGCAGGTGGCGCAGGTGCTCACGCCCTTGCCCCAGAAGTGCTCCTCGCCGGGCACGTTGAGCCGCTTGGGGTTGGCCCCGGTGGCGAGGATCACGCTGCGGGCACGGTAGGTGCCGCCGTACCCGCGCACGGTGAAGGCGTGGCCGTGCTCGGCGGGCACACACTCGATGGCCTCGACCTCCTCCATCTCGATCCGCGCGCCGAACTTCTCCGCCTGCTGCACCATGCGCTGCGAGAGTTCCATCCCGCTGATGGGCTCGGGAAAGCCGGGGTAGTTCTCCACGTCCTCGGTCTGCGCGATCTGGCCGCCGGGCAGGCCCTTTTCGAGAACCAGGGTCTTCAGGTTGGCGCGGCCCGTGTAGATGGCCGCCGTCAACCCGGCGGGACCGCCGCCGACAATCACCACGTCGTAGTCCTGGGGAGCGCTCGTCATGGAAAAAGCGTACCACCGGCCACCTTTCGGGAAGGTCAGCCGAGCACACTTTGATTTCTAAAGTGCTTTGCGAGACTTGGCGACCCGGCTCGGTGGCGGACCGCAAAACACCCCCGCCGCCGGGCGAGGGTGCCTGTTGCTGCTGCTTTGGCTGGGGCACAAGGACTCGAACCTTGATTAACGGTGCCAGAAACCGACGTCCTGCCATTAGACGATGCCCCATCGCGTGCGCTGGCCGCCCACCGCTTTCAGCGGGGTGAGCGTGAGGGAGTATAGCCGCCCCTTCCCCGGGCGTCAACCGTGGCCCCACCGCGCGACGGGGCGGCGACCGGGAACGAAAGCCGCTGAACATCGATTGGACCGCGTGCAAGCCGAGCTTGCCCCCCCCGGACGGGCGGTGCTACAGTGTGCAGTGTTGCCGCGCTCAGGCGCAGGTACAGGGACAGGGCACCGGGCGCTTGACGTGCCGGGAGCCCAGGAGGACAGGAGTTCATGGAAGACCAGACCCAGACCCCCGCCGCAGAGGGCGGGACCATTCAGCCCACGCCGGGCACCGACCAGACCAGCGAGGGGCAGACGGACACCCCGACCACCGAGACGAGCAGCGCTCCGGTGGCCCAGGCGACTTCCGCTCAGGCGAGCGCCACGCCGGCCAGCACCGACGACCGCGACTATCCCGCGATGACGATGGAGGACGTGCTCGCCAGCGAGGCGACCGAGCACCAGGCCGTGTCGCGGGGCGACATCGTGGACGGCACGGTCGTGTTCATCGGCCAGGAGGGCATCGCCGTGGACGTCGGCGCGAAGGTGGAGGGCACGATTCCCCTCAACCAGATCGCCGAGGAGCCCGTCACGCTCGAAGAAGCCCAGGGGATGTACAAGCCCGGTGACAAGATCGAGGCGTACGTCGTGCGGGTGGACCTCGCCAACAGCCAGATCGTCTTGTCCAAGAAGCGGGCCGATCAGGACAAGGGCTGGCGCGTGCTGGAGCGGATGCAGGAGCGCGACGAGGCCTTCGAGGTCGAGGTGCTCGAAAAGGTGCGCGGCGGGCTCGTCGCGCAGGTCGAGGGCATCCGGGCCTTCCTCCCGGCCTCGCAGGTGGACACCCGGCGGGTGAACGACCTCGACCCCTACGTCGGCAAGCCGCTGATGGTCAAGCTGATCGAGCTCAACCGCAAGCGCAACCGGGTGATCATCAGCCACCGCGCGATCATGGAAGCCCAGAAGGCCCAGGCGCGCGAGCAGACCATCGGCAAGCTCGTGCCCGGCGCGACCTTCGAGGGCGAGGTCGTCGAGATCACCGACTTCGGCGTCTTTGTGAACCTCGGCGGCATCGACGGGCTGGTGCACCGCAGTGAGCTCACCTACGGCCGCTTCAACCACCCCCGCGACGTGGTCAAGGTGGGCGACAAGGTGCAGGTGCAGGTGATCGACGTGGACGAGGGGCGCGAGCGCATCAACCTCTCGATGAAGTCGCTGACCGAGGACCCCTGGCAGGGCGCGGTGGAGAAGTACCACATCGGCCAGCGGGTGCGGGGCAAGGTCACCAACCTCACCAACTTCGGGGCGTTCGTGGAGCTGGAGCCCGGCCTGGAAGGGCTGGTGCACGTCAGCGAGATGAGCTGGACGAAGCGGGTGCGTCACCCCAACGAGGTGATGAAGGAGGGCGACGAGGTCGAGGCCGTCATCCTGCGGATCGACCCCAAGGAGCGCCGGATCAGCCTGGGCATTCGCCAGACGACGGACGATCCCTGGAGCGCGCTGCCCGACCGCTACCCGCCCGGCACGCCCGTCAAGGGCAAGATCACCGGCATGACCGACTTCGGCGTCTTCATGGAGATCGAGGAAGGGATCGAGGGCCTGATCCACATCAGCGAACTCGACACCCAGCGGGTGAACAACCCCGCCGACCTCTTCAAGAAGGGTGACGAGATCGAGGCCGTGATCCTGAACATCGACCCCGTGGAGCAGCGCGCGAGCCTCTCGCGGCGCCGGGCGCTCGGCGGCGGGGGCGGCCCTGTGCGCGACTTCGTCAGCCAGGGCGGTGGCTCGCGCAGCGACCGGTACAGCGGGGGCGGCCAGGGCGGCGGCAACCGTGGTGGCGGGCGCGGCGGACGTGGCGGCGGCGCCGACTACACCTTCAACGCCAAGGACGCGTCCCAGGGCGGCGGCAAGATCAGCACGAAGCTGGGCGACGTGTACGCCGACCTCTTCGCGCAGTTCGGCCTCGGCGGCGACAAGAAGGACGACGCCAAGACCGAGGGCGGCCAGGACGAGAAGCAGGGCGAGTAATCCTCTGAACGCCAAGGCCCGCTGGGAGTGATCCCGGCGGGTTTTGCTCTGCCGTTCAGGGCAGCGGCCACCGCACGGTGCCGAGCCGGTCGGTGCGCCACACGCGGGCGCCGACCTCCCCGACGCGGGAGAGCACGTCGGGGTGCGGGTGCCCGTAGGTGTTGCGTCCCACGCTGAGCAGCACGTCGGCGGGGGTGCTTTCCCGCAGGATGTCTGTGCCCGTGCTGTGGCGGCTGCCGTGGTGCGCGGCCTTGAGGAGGTCGAGGTCGCCGACACCCAGCCGCGCCTCGACGGGGGTGGGCAGGTCGCCGATGAGAGCAGCGCGGAAGCCGCGCGACTCGACCCGCAGGGCGACGCTGTTCTCGTTGTCCTCGGGGCTCCACCCCTGCCCGGCGGGCCACAGGACGGTGAGGGTGACGCCGCTCGCCGTGACCGTATCGCCGCGCCGGACCTCGCGCACGGGCACGCCCTCCTCGCGGGCGACGGTGAGGAGATCGCGCAGCACGGGGTCGCCTTGCTTGCGCTGCCCGATCCAGAGTTCGCCGACGGGGAGGGCACGCAGGACGCTGGGCAACCCCTCGATATGGTCGGTGTCGGCGTGGGTGGCGACCACGACCCCCAGCGAGCGGACGCCCAGGGCACGCAGGGCGGGGACGACCGTCCGCCCCCCCACGTCGTAGTCGCTGCCCACCGAGCCGCCGCCGTCCACGAGGACCGTCAGGCCGGGGGCTCGGAGGAGCGTCGCGTCCCCCTGGCCGACATCGAGGAAGACCAGCTCCCGCGCGGGTTTCAGCAGGCCGGGCAGCACGGTGAGGAGGGCGCAGGCGAGGAGCGTGCCGAGGGCGACCGGGGCACGGAGGCGGCCCCGCAGCCACAGCACCCCCGCGAGGGCCGTCACGGCGTAGGCGACCACGCCCGCCGGGCCCACCTCGCCCCAGGTCAGGACGGGGGCGCGTCCGAACACCTCGACCACGCCGAGCAGGGCCGCCGCGAGGAGGCCGGTCAGCCAGTTCACGAGGACGGCGAGCGGACCGAGCAGGCCCGCCATAAACCCCAGGGGCACGAGCGCGGCCATGATCACCCCGGCGATCAGGTTGGCGGGCAGGCCCACGAGGGGCAATTGGCCGAAGTTCCCGGCGATGACCGGCAGGGTGGCGAGTTCCGCGAGGACGGTCGCGACGAGGGCGAGGCGCAGCCACAGCGGCCACCGCTCCGGGAGGCGCGCCGCCGCTTGCCCGGAGAGCGTCAGGCCGAGCACCGCCAGGAAGGAGAGCTGGAAGCCCACGTCGAGCAGCCACAGCGGAAAGGGCAGCAGGCATACAGAAGCGGCGAGGGCGATCACGCCGGAGGGGTCGGGCCGCCCGCGCCCGATGGCGTAGCCGAGCAGCACCGCGCCGCCCATCAGCACGGCGCGGAGGATGCTGGGGGACACGCCGACGAGCAGCAGGTAGGGGATCAGGAAAAGGAGCGCCCCCGCGTACCGCCACCCCAGCGGCACCCGCAGCCACATCAGCAACCAGATGACGGCGCCCGTCAGCAGGGCGACGTTCTGCCCGCTGAGGGCCATCAGGTGCGAGAGGCCCGACCGGGCGAAGGCGTCGCGTACCGAATACCCCTCCCCGAAGTCCTCGCGCCCGATGTCGCCCCGGTCGCCGAGTTCGACGGCCTGCATCAGGGCGGCCTCACGCTGGCCCAGCCCGGCGGTCAGGCCCTGACGAAACCAGCCGCGCAGGCCCCCCTCGGGCGTACTCTGCCTCACCCGGGCGCCGACGAGGACGGTGGTGGGCGTGGGCACGAGGAGGCCCCCCTGACCCCGCAGCCATGCCGCCTGATCGAAGCCGCCCGGTACGTCCTGACCCTCGGGACGCACGAGGCGACCGCTCAGCACGACCCGGCCCGGCGGGACGCGCGGTTTGGGGGAAACGGCCACCCGGGCGGGCGGGTCTTCGAGGCTGAGGAACTGGCCGTCCCAGTCGCCCGTCAGCGTGACCTGGGCGCCCACCCAGGGGGCCATGTGGTCGGGCCTCGCGGCGTTCAGGCGCTGCGAGCCGAAGCCGAGTCCCGTGCCCAGGAGCGCGAGGAGCGCCAGCACGGCCCGCCCGTCGAACACGGCGAGGGCCACGCCGAGCCCTCCCGCGAGCAGGCCCCACCCCACCCCCAGCCCGAGCAGGATGCCGCCGATGACCCCGCAGGCGAGCGGGATGGACCACGCGAGACGCCCGGAGGTGGCCCGGGTAGGGCTGACGGTGGACGGTCGGGCGACGGGCGCGGCGGCGTGTCTTCCGGGCATCAGAACGTCACGAGCGGCGTGAGGGCCGAGAGGGTGGAGGGACCGATCCCGCTCACCCGGTCGAGGTCGGCGAGGCTGCGGTAGGGACGACCGGCGACAATCCGGGCGGCGAGGGCGGGGCCGACCTTGGGCAGGGCTTCGAGCTGTTCGACCGACGCCGAATTGAGGTTGAGTCGACCCGAGATGAGCGGCTTCACGCTCGCCGCCTCTGGGTACTCGGGGGCCGCCTCCTGGGCCCGGACCGGGGGCGACAGGTCGGCGTGGGTGACGGTGGGCGCCCGCGCGTGCGGGAAGAGGAGGGGGCCGAGGGCCAGCACCCCCACCGCCAGGACGCCGCCCGTGAGAAGAAGCGTCCAGGAACGTTCCGAGCTGAACACGGGGGCCAGTGTAGGGCGGGCCTCCGGGTGTCCGGGCCGCAAATTCGCACAGCGCGGGTATCCTCGGCGGGTGACCCCCAGCGCCGCCCCGGCCAGCCGCCTCACGCCCGCCGTGCTCGTGTGCCTCGCCCTGGTGTACGTCGTGTGGGGCAGCACCTACTTCGGGATCAAGGTCGCCATCGGGAGCCTGCCGCCGCTGGGGATGCTCGCCGTCCGCTTCCTGGTGGCGGGGGCGGCGCTCTACGTCTTCTTGCGCTGGCGGGGGGTGCCCGCCCCGACGCGGCGGGAGTGGAGGGCCAGCGCCGCCGTCGGCCTGCTGCTGCTGGGCGGCGGGACGGGGCTGGTGACGCTGGCCGAACGGGACGCGAGCAGCAGCGTGGCGGCGCTCGTGCTGGCGGTCTCTCCCCTCTTCGCGGCGCTCTTCGCCCGGCTGTGGGGCGAGCGGACCAGCGGGCGCGAGTGGCTGGGGATCGGGGTGGGGCTCGTCGGGATCGCGCTGCTGAACGTGGGCGAGCTGCGCGCGACCCCCCTCGCCGCGCTGCTCCTGATCCTCGCGCCGCTGTGCTGGACGTTCGGCAGCCAGTGGTCGCGTCACCTGCCGCTGCCCGCCGGGCTGATGGGCAGCGCCGCCGAGATGGTCGCGGGCGGGGTGCTGCTGGCCCTGCTGAGCGGCGTGTTCGGGGAGCGCTGGGGCACGCCGAGCGCCGCGAGCCTGGGGGCGCTGGCGTACCTGATCGTCTTCGGCAGCCTCGTCGCGTACAGCGCCTATATGTACCTCGTCGCGCACACCCGCCCGGCCCTCGCCACGAGCTACGCCTACGTCAACCCGGTCGTGGCGGTTCTCCTGGGGGTGGGGCTGGGCGGCGAGACCCTGACCGGGCTGGGCTGGGGCGCCGTGGGGGTGATCCTGGCGGGGGTGGCGCTCGTCGCGTGGCCCCGGCGGCGGGCCGGGCCGGAGGTGGCCGGGCAGACCTGAACCGCCGCGCGGCACCTCGCCCCGGACACCCCCGGAGACGCGCTACCTTCCCCCCATGCCCGACCACCCCGCCCCCCTCACCCCCGCCGGGCTGAGGGCCCTCGCGCTGCGGACCCTCGGCCCGCGCACGTCGCTGCAATCGGCCCTGGGCCGGATGGGCTTCGTGCAGGCCGACCCCATCCGCGCCCCCGCGCGCGCACAGGACCTGACGCTGATGCAGCGGGTACGCGGCTACCGGGCGGGCGACCTCGAACGCCTGTACCCGACCCTCGACGCCGAGGAGGACCTGCTGCCCAACTACGGCTTCGTCACGCGGGCGGTGCAGGCCCTCCTCCACCCGCGCGAGGTCGGCGAGAGTCCCCTGGAGCGCGAGCAGCCCGAGCTGCTGGACGCGGTGCGGGCGGTCGTGTCCGGGCGGTCGGACGTTCACCCCCGTGAGGTGGCCGCCGAGCTGGGGCGGGGCCGGGTGGTCAACGCCTGGGGCGGGCAGTCGGCGGCGACGACGCGGGCGCTCGACCTCCTGCACCGCCGGGGCGAGGTGCGAGTGACCCGCCGGGCGGGCGGGGTGCGGCTGTACGGCCCGGCGCCCCACCTCGCGGCCCTGCGGGCGGCCCCGCTCCCCACCCCCGAGCGCGTGCGGGGAACGGTCCACCTCCTCGCGGCGCTCTACGGGCCCTTGCCGGAAGCGAGCCTGGGGTACCTCGTCACCCTCTCGCGCTTCGGGCTGCCGCACCTGCACGGCGAGCTGCGCGCGGCCCTGAAAACCGCCGTGCGGGAGGAGCTGACGGGCGCGCGGGTGGACGGCCTGCGCTACGTGTGGCCCGCCGATTGGGACGCGGAGGCCCTGCCCACGCCGCGCGGCGTGCGGATCGTGGGGCCCTTCGATCCCCTGGTGTGGGACCGCCGCCGCTTCGCCCACCTGCACGGCTGGACGTACCGGTTCGAGGCGTACACGCCGCCCCCGAAACGGCAGTTCGGCTATTACGCCCTTCCCTTCTTTCAGGCCGAGCGCGCGGTGGGCTGGGCGAATCTGAGGGTGGAGGGGGGCGAGTTGCGTGCGGAGGTGAAGCTCATCCCCGGTGTGCGCGAGACGGCGGCGCTGGGGCGGGGGCTGGAGGCGGAGCTGGGCCGCTTCCGGGTCTTCCTGGGGCTGGAGGACCCCGGGCAGGTCGGGGAGATTGCCACCGCTTCCTTCCCCGAGTGAGCCGGTCACCCCACCCCCCGCCCTAGGAGGAGCGACGTTCCCGGGGTGTCGTCTCCTGCGCCCACGCACCGACCACACGCCCCAGCGCCTCCCGCACCCCGTCCCCGCCCGACCTGCGCGCCTGCCGGGCCGTGGCGAGCACGTTCAGGGCGAGCCCCGCCCGCTCCTCGTCTTCGAGCTGCGCGGGCGTGCGGGGCTGACCGTGCGCGGTGAGTTCGGCCCGGTACGCCTCCCGCAGGGCGGGCCCCAGGCGGGCGCGGTCCGGCGCGTCCAGCCGCACGTGGATCAGATGCGCGAGGTCCTCCCCGAGCACGGAGCCGTGCGCCTGCCCGTAGTCGATCAGGATGGGCGGGCCACCCTCCCGCGGCCAGAGGACCTGCCCCGCGTGGAGGTCGCCGTGGGCGAGGGTCACCCCGCGCGTGGCGCCGAGCAGGGCGGGGAGAAGGCGGGCGGCTTCCCGGACGGCCTCCACCTCGGCGGGCGCCCAACCGGGGTCCGGGTCGGCGGCGACCCTCCGGGCGTGCCGCACGGCCCGGCCCGCGTCCCAGCCCCACTCTCCGGTGAGTCCCGAATGGTCCAGCCAGAAGGCGTGGTGCCGGGCGAGGAGCCGGGCGACCTCCAGCAGCGCCGCCTCGCGTTCCGCGTCGGTCCCGAACGCCCCCCACCCGGTCGTCGCGTCCGTCAGGTCGCGGGTGACGAGGTGCGCCCGCAGGCCGTCCGGATCGAGGGCCGCGTGGAGCAGCGGCGCGTGCGGCACGGGCGAGCGGGGGGCGAAGTCGCGCAGGTAAGCTTCCTCGCGCGCCAGACGGCGGTAGGCCCGCCCGTCCCGCCACCCCGCCGGGAGGTACTTCAGGAAGAGGGGGCCGTGCCCGGTCGCGTAGCGCGCGAAGGCGGCCCCCTCCCCCTCCCAGGCCTCAAGGGCGCGGCGCGGGCCGGGAAAGGCCGCCCGCAGCCCGGCGGGCCACACCCGGGACGAGACGGCGGGACCGTCCCCCCGCAGGGCGTCCCGCCAGTCCGCGAGGGTAGGCCCCAGCCTCAAGCGATCAGCGTGAGGAGCCCCGCGAGCGAGCCGCCCACCAGCGCCGCGCCGACGAGAAACACGCCCAGGCACCCCAGGCCGCGCCGCCGCACCTGGCGGTAGTGCCCGCCCGCGCCGTAGCGCCCCCGGTGGCCGCTGCTGTGGCTGTGGCCGACCACCCCGCCCAGGAAGCCGCCCCGGTGCCCGCTGCTGTGGCTGCGCCGCCCGAAGGCGCCCCGGCGCCCGCCGCTGTGACTGAAGGAAAAGGAACCGCCCGAATGTCCGCTCATGCCCCCGGGTACGCGGCCCGGGGGACGAAAGTTTCCTGGCCTCGCGGCGGGTGGGCATGAGCATCATGCACACGGCACTCACGGGGGTACACTGGCGGCACGATGAGCGAGCGCAAGTACTTCGGAACGGACGGCGTGCGGGCCGTGGCGGGCGAGTTTCCGCTGACCCCCGCCTGGGTGATGGGCCTCGGGGCGGCGGCGGGCGAGGTGCTGAGGCGGCAGACCCCGCACCCCAGCGTGGTGATCGGCAAGGACACCCGGCAAAGCGGCGACATGCTGGAGGCGGCCCTCGCGGCGGGGCTGACGGGCCGGGGCGTGAACGTGATCCACGTCGGCGTGCTGCCCACCCCGGGGGTGAGCTACCTCACCCGCCACCTCGGCGCGGACGCGGGCGTGGTGATCAGCGCCTCGCACAACCCCTACGAGGACAACGGGATCAAGTTCTTCGGCAAGGGCGGGGAAAAACTCAGCGACGCCACCGAACACGAGATCGAGGCCGCCGTGGACGAGACGGCCAGCCTGCCCCCCGTGACGGGCGTGGCCCTCGGCTCGGTGACGAACTACACCGAGGCCGAGCGGCTGTATGTCGGATACCTGCGCTCGCACGCGCCCGACCTGACGGGACTGCGGGTGGCGATGGACTGCGCGAACGGGGCGGCGTACCGGGTCGGCCCCCGGGTCTTCCAGGCGGCGGGGGCGGACGTGTTCGCCGTCTACACCACCCCCGACGGGCGCAACATCAACCGGGGCTGCGGCAGCACGCACCTGGGGCACCTGCGGCAGATCGTGCGGGACGGTGACTACGACCTCGGCGTGGCCTTCGACGGGGACGCCGACCGGGCCCTCCTCGTGGACTCGCGCGGGAACGTGGTGCAGGGCGACCACATGCTGCTCCTGAACGCCCGCGCCCGGGGAGACCGGGGCGTCGTCACCACGATCATGGCGAACATGGCGCTGGAGGTGAAGCTGCGCGAGGCGGGCATCCCTCTGGAGCGCACCGCCGTCGGCGACCGTTACGTCCACGAGCGGCTGCACGAGCGCGGCCTCACCCTGGGCGGCGAGCAGAGCGGGCACGTCCTCTTCCTCGACCACAGCCCCACCGGCGACGGGGTGCTGACCTCGCTGCTGACCCTCGCCGCGATGAAGGGGCTCGGCACGACGCTCGACGAACTGCACGACGAGCTGGTGATGTTCCCGCAGACCCTGGTGAACGTCCGCGTCGGCGACAAAAAGGCCATCGCCCGCGACGAGGCGGTGCAGGCCGCCGTGCAGCAGGCCGAGGCCCGCCTGAATGGCCGGGGCCGCGTCAACCTCCGTCCCAGCGGCACCGAGAACCTGATCCGCGTGATGGTCGAGGGCCCCGACGAGGCCGAGATCCACGAGGTCGCGGGGGCACTGGCGAGCGTGGTGGAGGAACGGGGCAAGGTCGGGGTGTAGGTAGTTTCCACCCACTAGAGTCGAGAGTGCGGTGTCAAAGGAGGAGGTGCTGCTGCTCAGGGTCATCCCAGCCCTTCAGGCGCCTCCACTTCCTCAGCACGCGGCGAATCTCCCCAGGAGGGGCCGAGATGAACTTCGGCCAGGCCTTCATTCGCCCATGCGGGTACCCCAAAAGATTGCCGACAGCGTTGTTAATGGCAAGTTCTACGCGTTCCTCATCGTCGTCAACGTGGGGCCAGGCTTGGGCGACCTCGGTCACCTCTTCGACACTTACCCCGAATATGGTGCCAAACCCGTCATCGTCATCAAAAAACGGGCCTTCCGCTGCGGCTGACAGGCACTGACCTAGGAGGAAGCGCTCTCTAGCAGTTAGGCGTTCCAGAGCCATAAGACAAGGTATCAGGCGAAATCACAAAGCGGTGCGGAGCCATAAGCCAACCCGGATACCCCCGTAGAATCTCCTTATGACCCCGCCCGCCTCCGGCTCTCCCGACACGCTCGTCCTGATCGACGGGCACGCGCTGGCCTTCCGCTCGTACTTCGCGCTGCCGCCGCTGAGCAGCAGCCGGGGCGAGGCGACGCACGCGATCCTGGGCTTCTTGCGCTTCACCCTGCGGCTGGCGCGGCAGGCGACGAATCAGATCATCGTGGTGTTCGACCCGCCGGTCAAAACCTTTCGCCACGAGCAGTACGAGGGTTACAAGTCGGGCCGCGCGCAGACGCCCTCCGACCTGCCGGGGCAGATCAACCGCATCCGCGAGATCGTGGACGCGCTGGGCTTTCCCCGGCTGGAGGAACCCGGCTACGAGGCCGACGACGTGATCGCTTCTCTCACCCGCATGGCCGAGGGGGGGGGCTTTCAGGTGCGGATCGTGACCTCCGACCGCGACGCCTACCAACTGCTCGACGACCACGTGCGGGTGATCTCCAACGACTTCGCCCTGATCGGGCCGGGGGAGGTGCTGGACAAGTACGGGGTCACCGTGCGGCAGTGGGTGGACTACCGGGCGCTGACGGGGGACGCGAGCGACAACATCCCCGGCGCCAAGGGCATCGGGCCGAAGACGGCGGCCAAGCTCCTTCAGGAGTGCGGCGACCTCGACACCGTGCTCGCCCGCGCCAAGGACGGCACGCTCGAACCCAGGGGCACGCGCGAGAAGCTGCTCGCCTCCGAGTCGGACATCCTCTTCAGCCGCGACCTCTCGCGGATGGTGACCGACCTGCCGCTGAAGGTGGAACTGGGCGCCCTGCGCGGCGCGGGCGACCCGGCCCGGCTCGAACAACTCCTCGACGAGCTGGAACTCGTGAGCATCAGGCGGGAACTGACGAGCCTGGGGGCGCCCGAACCCAGCGAGCCCGACCCGGTGCCGCAGGGGCCCGCCGAGGAGATCGAGGTCGCCGAGTGGCGCACCCCCGGCGAGGGCGTGACCTGGGGCTTCGTGCTCTCGCGGGAGGACGATCTGACGGCGGACCTGCTCGCGGCGGCCACCTTCGACGGGCGGGTCGCGCGGGTGGCCCCCACCGAGGAGCGCCCCCGCGAGGCGGACGGGGCGGTGGCGGCTTTGCAGGCGGCGTCTCCCGGTGGGGCCCTGTTCGGGGAAGCGGAGGAGCCCCAGCTCCTCACCAGGGCCGAGCAGAAGGCGGCGGACAAGGCGCGCAAGGCCGCCGAAAAGGCCGCGCAAAAGACCGCCGCCCTCTTCCCCCCCACGGTCTCCGAGGCAGAGTTCGTGGGGCAGCGGACGCTCACGGCGGCGGGGGCCAAGTCCCTTGCGGCGCACCTGAGCGTGCGGGGGACGACCGTGGAGCCGGGCGACGACCCCCTCCTCGTCGCCTACCTCCTCGACCCCGCGAACACGAACATGCCGGCGGTGGCCGAGCGGTACCTGAGGACGTCCTGGCCCGCCGACGCTGCCGCCCGCGCCGTGATGACCCAGCATCTCCTGCGCGACCTGCCGGGGCAACTCGACGAGCCCCGCCGCAAGCTGTACGAGGAGATGGAAAAGCCGCTGGCCGGGGTCCTGACCCGCATGGAGGTGCGCGGTGTCCGCCTCGACAGCGACTACATCCGGGGGCTGGCGGGGGCGACGACGGCCCGGATCGGGCAGTTGGAGGCCGAGATCTACCGCCACGCGGGCCGCGAGTTCCCCATCCGCAGCCGCGACCAACTCGAAGCCGTGCTGTACGACGAACTCGGCCTCGCCAGCGGCAAGAAGACCAAGCTGACGGGCAAGCGGAGCACCGCCGTCTCCGCCCTCGAACCCCTGCGGGGCGAGCACCCGATCATCCCGGCGCTGCTCGAATACCGCGAACTGGAGAAGCTGCGGGGCACGTACCTCGATCCGCTCCCCAACCTCGTCAACCCGCGCACCGGGCGGCTGCACACCACCTTCGCGCAGACGGCGGTGGCGACGGGGCGGCTGTCGAGCCTCAACCCCAACCTCCAGAACATCCCCATCCGGTCCGAGCTGGGCCGCGAGATTCGCAAGGGCTTCATCTCGGACGAGGGTTACGTGCTCCTGAGTGCCGACTACTCGCAGATCGAGCTGCGGCTCCTCGCGCACATCGCGGGCGACCAACTCATGCAGCAGGCCTTCCAGGAGGGGGCGGACATCCACCGCCGCACCGCCGCGCAGGTCCTCGGCTTGGAGGAGGCCACGGTCAGCGCCCAGCAGCGCCGCGCCGCGAAGACGGTCAACTTCGGCGTGCTGTACGGGATGAGCGCGCACCGCCTGAGCAACGACCTGGGCATCTCGTACACCGAGGCGGCGTCCTTTATCGACATCTACTTCTCGACCTACCCGGGCATCCGCGGCTACATCGAGCGCACGCTGGAATTCGGGCGCGAGCACGGCTACGTGGAGACGCTGTACGGACGGCGCCGCTACGTGCCCGAGCTGAAGGCGACCAACCGCAACGTGCGCGAGGCCGGGGAGCGGCTGGCGTACAACATGCCGATCCAGGGCACCGCCGCCGACATCATCAAGGTGGCGATGGTGCGGCTCGACCGGGAACTCGACACGCTGGGCGCCCGCCTCCTCCTGCAAGTCCACGACGAACTGCTGATCGAGGTGCCGGGGGACCGGGTGGACGAGACGAGCCGACTGACCCGCGAGGTGATGGAGGGGGCGGCGCAGCTCAGCGTGCCCCTCGCGGTGGAGGTCGGGGTGGGGCCGAACTGGTATGACACGAAGTGAGACCGACTCGCTCTGATTCCAGAACATCCGGGAAAACGCCGGATGTTCTTGCATCGCCGCCAGCCGGTCTCTTTTGCTGCTCGCTCCGCTCGGTTGATTCTTGCGAATCAACGCCATTCGGTATGACCCCCGCCTTCAGCCTCGCTTCACACGGGGAGGGGGCGTACCTTCAGGCATCCACGGGTCGGGTCTCCTGGGCGCCGGAGGGTTTCACCATGACGATGAACAGCCAGCTCGAAGAAACGCTCGCCCTGCTCTCGGGGGGCGCGCAGAACATCGACCCCAACCTCGCCGTGACCCACCTGCGCTCGTGGCAGGCGGCGGTGAGTGACCACCCCGGCGGCGGGATGCTCGCCGCCCAGCTCGGCAAGATCGCCGAACTGCTGCAAGCGGGGCAGTACACCGAAGCCGCCGCCTCCCTTCCCCCGCTCGGCGCCGAGGTGGAGACCGTGGCCCGGGGCGCCCCCGAGGACATCCAGCCCACCCTGATGCGCCTCGCCGAGGTGCTGCACCTCTCGGACGGCGGGCTGGACGCCTGAACCCACCTGACCTTCGGGCGCTCGGAGGCTCGTCCGGGCGCCTTTCGTGTGTGGACGACCCGCTCTACCCGGGTCCCGGCGGCGGTAGGCTCCGGCATGACGATCAAGGCCGTCTTCTGGGACATCGGCGGAGTGCTGCTCACGAACGGGTGGGACCGCGAACAGCGGGCAGACGTGGTGGCCCGTTTCGGGCTGGACGCCCAGGACTTCGCGGAGCGGCACAAGCTGGCCGCGCCGGAGCTGGAACGGGGGCGCATGACCCTGGCGGAGTACCTGGGGCAGGTGGTCTTCCACACGCCGCGCCCCTTCACCCCGGAGGACTTCCGCGCCGCGATGGAGGCCGAGAGTCAGCCGCGTGAGGAAGCGCTCGCTCTCGCGCAGGAGCTGGGCGGGCGCCACCGCATGTACTCGCTGAACAACGAGGGCCACGACCTCAACGAGCACCGCATCCGCACCTACCACCTCGACGAGTTTCTGCTCGCCTTTTTCACCTCCTGCTATCTGGGCGTGCTCAAGCCCAACCCGGCGATGTACCGGCTGGGCCTGAGCCTCGCGCAGGTGCGCCCGGACGAGGCCGTCATGATCGACGACCGTCCGCAGAACGCGGAGGCCGCCCGCTCGGTGGGCATGCACGCCGTGCGCTACGAGCACGCTGCGCAGCTCCGGGAGGAACTGGCGGCGCTGGGGGTGGACTAGGACAGGTGGGACCGTCCCGGCGTCTCACAGCGGCGGCCGGACACATTGAGGGTCTTTTCCTCAACGTGTCCGGCCTGAGCGGAGCGAGCACCCGTGACGAGAGCGGCCCTGCGTGGCGTTGAAGGGACGCAGGTTGTCCCTTCAACGGAACAGAAAACCGCGATCAGACCTTCACGAATTCCTGTACACCCAGCACGAACATCACCGCGCCGCCGACCGCCACCTCGACGGGATCGCCGACCAGCCCCTCGCCCTGCTCGCCCATCGGCACGCTGGGAGTCACGAGGCGGGTGCGGGTGCGGCAGGTGCGCTGCACGTGGCGCTTGAGTTCGGCGAGGCGCTCGTCCGAGACGCCGATCATCAGGGTGGTGTTGCCCTCCCGCAAGAAGCCCCCCGTGCTGGCGAGTTTCGTGACCTCAAAGGCGTTTTCGGACAGCACGCGCACGAGGGCGGCGGCGTCGGCATCCTGAATCACGGCGAGCACCAGCTTCATGAAGTGCAGCATAACAGAGGGGGTGTGAAGGGTCGGTCAGCCGGGCGGGCACAAGCAAAGCGGCCTCCGCACGGGGAGGCCGGGGGGGTGGGTTTGTGGGTGCCTTACGCGACCTGCTTCTTCTTGCCGGTCACCGGGGCACTCTGCTCCTGGCCGAGCGCCTGCGTCTCCTTGAGGCGGAAGATCACCAGGCTGCCCACGAAGGTGCAGGTGATCATGCCGTGGGCGTTCAGGAGCGAGAGGGCCTTCATCACGTCCTCGCGGCTCATCCGGAGCTGCTCGCTCATGTACAGGGCCGAGTCGGCGCGGCCTTCGAGATAGTCGCGCACGCGCTTGGCGTCATTCGTCAGCGGCGTGGCGGGCACGTCGGCGAGGCCGGGGTCGGCGAGGCCGTACACGGCGCGGGTGCCGGTGCCGGGCAGGCGGCGCACCCGGCCCTGGTCGAGCAGGCTGGCGAGCGCGGCGCGCAGGTGCGAGAGGGCCAGCCCGGTCGTCTTGGCGAGTTCGGTCTCGACCCACTCGGGCTTGCTCTCCAGCGCCTTGAGCACCAGCTTCTCGTTCGCCCGGCGAGTCTCTTGCAGGTCTTCGAGGGTGGGGGGATTGAACATGCGCTATCCTCCGTCAAAACCAGAGCAAAACACCCGTGCTTCACCCTGGCGTGGTTGTTGGTGATGAACCGAGTTCAACTGCGCCCAGAAGCGCAACTTTCCTATTGTGACAGGTTTTCGTGCCCCTTGCATGAGACCAGCCCAGGGGGGGGAGAGGGCCGGGCCCCGCCCCCCGGTGTCGGGCGGTGGCGCATCGTAAGCGGTCGCGGGGCGCGTCACCGTGACCCGGCGCCCCCTGTGAAGCTCTCGTCAGCTTGCGTGGGACAGGGTGACCTTCCGGCCGAGGCCGCCTCGCGCGGCAACGTCGACTTGCGCTCGGAAGAGGTGTCTCCTTGTCGGGAGAGGGCCCGCGTATGCTGCAGGTCGGGCGCAATCAGGCGAAGGACCCGGAGGCCCAGAGTCGGCACCACGGAGGGGGAGCGGGGAGAGTGCTGGAGACCAAGAACCTGAGCAAGACCTACGGGACGCACGTGGCCCTTTCGGACGTGACCCTGAGCGCCGGGGAGGGCGAGGTCTTCGGCCTGCTGGGCCCCAACGGGGCGGGCAAGACGACCCTGCTGCGAACCGTCGCCACGTTGCTTTCTCCAACCTCGGGCACCGTGCGGGTGGCGGGCTTCGACACCCGGCGCGACCCCGAGGCCGTTCGCCGCTCGGTGGGCGTGGTGAACGGCGGCATGGGCCTGCCCGCCCGATTGAGTGGGCGCGAGGTGCTGCGCTCCTTTGCGGGGCTGTACGGGCTGAGCCGGGCTCAAACCGACGCGCGCATCGAGGAGCTGGACGCGGCGCTGGGGCTGGGGCGCACGCTCGACACGCGGGCGGGCGACTACTCCACCGGCATGGCGCAGAAGGTGGTCATCGCCCGCGCCGTGATCCACGACCCGCCCGTCCTGATGCTCGACGAGGCGACGAGCGGGCTCGACATCTTCGCGCGGCGGGCCCTGCTCGACTTCGTGCTCGCGGCGCGGCGCCCGGGGCGGCTCACCCTCTATTCCACCCACGTGATGAGCGAGGCCGAGGAGGTCTGCGACCGGGTGGCGATCCTCCACCGGGGCGAGGTCGTGACGGTCGGCCCGGTCGCCGGGGTCCTGGCCCGCACCGGGGAGCGCAGCCTGGAGCGGGCCTTTTTCGCCCTGGTGCGGGGGCAACCGCACGAAGCCCGGATGGAGGCCTCGCGTGCGCCCTGAGTTCGTGTGGCGGGTGGCGGCGCGCGACCTGCTCTCCACCCTGCGCGACCGCCGGGCCCTGGCGAGCAGCGTCCTGATCCCGCTGCTGCTCATCCCCCTCTTCACGCTCGGGCTGCCCCTCCTGCTGGGCCGCTTCGTGGGCGGGCAGGCGCAGGAACGGCAGCGGGTGGGGGTGGCCGGAACCCTTCCCGCCCCGCTGAGCGCAGCCCTCACGCAAGACGAGCGGAGTCCCGACGGCACCGTCACGCGCGCCGGGGTCCGGCTGGTGCCCGTAACCGACCCCCGGGCCGCCGTGGCCTCGGGCGCGGTGGACGCGGCCCTGCGCGTCACCTCTCCCCTGCCCGCCCGCGCGGGAGACGGCACGGGGCGGCTGGAGGTCTACGCGCGGCTCGGCAACCTGCGCGCCCAGACGGGCGCCTACGCCAAGGTGCAGGACGTGGTGGAGGGCTACAACCGCCAGCTCGCCGTGAGCCGCCTCGCCGCGCTGGGGCTGGGGGCGGGAACGTTGACGCCCGTGACCCTCGCGCCCATCGACGCGAGCCCCGAACAGGAGCGGCGGGGCGGTCAGCTCGCCTTCCTGATTCCCCTCCTGATGCTCAATTTCATCCTGACGGGCGCGATGGCGACGGCGCTCGACGCGACCGCGGGTGAAAAGGAGCGCGGCACCCTGGAGAGCCTGCTCGTCTCGCCCGTCCGCCGCTCGGAGGTCGTCGCCGGGAAGCTCCTCGCCACCACCCTCACGGCCCTCACCACCGCCTGTTTCAGCGTGCTGGGCTTTCTCGTGACCGGCCTGGTGGCGGGGGCGGCCCTGTCGCAGGGGGGGACTTCCGACGAGATCGCCCGGAGCTTCGGCGGGCAGCTCACCCTCACCGCCGGGAGCGCCCTCGCCCTGCTCGCCACGGTGGTCAGCGCGGCCCTGCTGATCAGCGCGGTGCTCATCACCCTGAGCATCTCCGCGCGCAGCTACAAGGAGGCGCAAACCTACGTCACCCCCCTCTCGCTCGCCATCGTCTTTCCCGCCGTGCTGCTGCAATTCAGCGACTTCCTGACGCCGGGCGGCGCCCTCTACGCCCTTCCCCTCTTCGGGGGGATGCTCGCCATCCTCGACACGGTGCGCGGGACCCTCACCCCGGGGCACCTGCTCACCGCCGTGGGGGCAAACCTGCTCGGCGCGCTGCTGCTCGGCCTGCTCGCCCTACGGGCCTTCGGGCGCGAGGAGGTCATCTTCCGCACCTGAGACGGACGGGAGGCGGGCCCCCTCCGCGGTGGAAGGGAGCCCGCTTCCCTGGCCCGGGGATCAGCGGCCGGAGTTCTGGGGATCGGTGGGGTTCAGGGCGACGGGGGCGTCGTCCTGGCCCTCCAGCGCGGCCACGCCGGTCTCGTGGGGGCGCGCGGCGAGGGGGTCGATCTTGACGGTCTCCTTGCTCACGCTGTCCACCAGGATGTCGAGGACGTTGCCCTCGCGGGCGAGCTGCACGGCCTTGTTGGTGATGATCTCGCCGACGTTGAGGATGATCGTGTCGTCGGGCGCGAGGATCACGCGGTTGACGGGGCGGCCCAGGGCGTCGCGGACCTTTTGCTCGAGCTGCTGCTCCTGGCGCTCCTCGATGGCCTGCCCGGCCTCGTCGCGCTTCTCGCCGAACCACGACTTCGCGCGCTCCAGCAGGTTGCTCGCGCCCTCGCTGACGCTGGCGACGCCGCCCGAGAGGGCCGCTCCCGCCGCCGGAGCCACCGCGCCCACGCGCGAGCCGGTCGTCGCGTTGATCAGGGCCGACTCGACCCCCAGGCTGCGGGCCCGTTCGGCGACCGCCGGGGTCACGATCTGGCCCTGCACGGCGACCAGGCTGCCGCTCGGGGCGCGCACGTCAGTCTTCACGCGACGGCCCACCGTGGCGTCGAGGGGATCGACCTGGGTCTGGGCAGGCTGCGCCTGGGTCCCGGGCTGGGCGGGCTCGCGCGTCCCTTGCAGGCCCGCCTGAAGTGCCCCGCCCGCCGTGACGGCGAGCAGCGCGGGCAGCACCCCGGCCTGCTCGGCACGCTGGACCTGGAACTCGGTCACCGTGTCGCCCCTGTGGACGACGATCTCCTGCACCCCGTCGGCGAGGCTGGCGACCACGTCGGCCGAGGCCGTCTTGCCCACGATGAACTCGCGCTGGCGCTCGACGGACGCACCGCGCAGGTCCTCGACGGTGCCCTGCACCCGCTCCTTGGCGGTGTCGTACGCCCCGGAGAGCGCCCCGCCCGTCACCCCGGTCAGGAGGGCGGTGAGCTTGCCCGCCGCGTCGGCCCGCTCGACCTGCTCGTGGGTGATGGTCTCCCCCTGGCGGACGAGCACCGTGCCGTCGTCGAGGGTGAGGTCCGAGCCCGCCGTCTTGCCGACCAGAAACTCCTTCTGGCGCTCCTTGGTGGCCTCGGCGATGTTGCCGTAGCTCTCCTTGACGCTCTCGGCGACATTCTGGTAGGCGCCGCTGACGCTCTGGGCCGCGCTCTGGTAGGCGCCCTTCAGGCCGCCCGCCTCCTGCTCCTGCATCGAGGCCGCCACGCTGATGGGCACGATGGCGGCGTCCTCGCCGATCTGCACGTGCTCGGGCGCGGGCACGAAGGTCCGGCCGCTGGAGAGGTCGCTGAAGATGCCGCCCGTCGCCTCGTACCCCTCGACCCGGCCCGAGCGCTCGTCGAAGAACACGTCGGCGATCTTGCCGAGATTCTGGCCGTCGGTCGTGAGCAGCGTCATCCCGACGAGGCTGACCTTGGAGTCGAGCACGTCGGCGAGGCGCCCGTCCTCACGGGTGGTCGTCACCGAGTGCGCGCTGTCCACCATGATGGCGTCTTCCCCGATGGAGCGGATCGCCTCGAAGGGCACCACCTTCGCCGCACGGAAAAAGCCGCCCTCATCGACGAGGATGCCGAGCACCTGGTTGGCCTGATGGTCGAACACCAGATCGCGCGCCGTTTCCAGCCGCTCCCCGCTGTCGATGGCGATCACGGGACGGCCGAGCAGTTCTTTACCTTTGATCATGGACAAACTCCGTTTCGGGTGAACGCTGGGGAGGTCCGTCTCAGAAGCCGAGGTTCAGGATGCCCTGCGGCTTGAGATACAGGAAATAGGCGAGCAGAAAGAGAACGATCAAGATCAGGATAATCAGGACGGCGGTTCTGCCGCCGCCGCCACCGGTTCCTTGCAGTCGGGCCATGGGTCAATCCTCCGAGCAAAAGTCTAGAAACGCCGCCCCCACAATGTGATTTTCGGGGCTCACCCCGGGTTGACTGAACCTTACGCCAGCCTTAAGGCATCCCGGCGCCTACACTCCGCCCATGAGCGTTCCCGCCCGCCCGCTGCCCCACCTCCGGGCCGCCCCGCCCCGCCCCCCGCACGAGCGGCTCCTCGCCGAGCTGCCCCTGACCGTCCTCGTGGGGGTCACGGGGGTAGGCAAGAGCACCGCGCTCGCCGCCCTCGGGGAGGCCAACCCGGGGCTGCGGGTCCTGCCCGACCGCCGCATGGTCACCGACCACGCGGTGATCGCTCCGCTGGCGGGCGGCCCCGTGAGCGACCGCGCCGAGCGGTTTCGCCTCACCGCCCTGTACCGCGAGCGGCACCCGGGCGGGATGGCGCACGCGCTGGGGACGCTGAGCGCCGACACCCGGCACTGGGGGGAGCGGCCCCTCTTCGACGGGCTGCGCGGGCTGGAGGAGGTGAGGCACGCCGCCGAGCACTTTCCCCGCTGGCGGTTCGTGGCCCTCGTCGCCCCCGACGTGGTGCGGGTGCGCCGCCTGCTGGGCCGCGCGGATTCCTTCGACCGGGCAGCGGGGGGGGAGGCGGGGAAAGACCTGCGCGCCGACCTCGCCACCCTGCCCGGCGCGGCGGCGGTCTTCACGCCCGCCGAGCTGGACGGCCTCGCCGCGCTGGTGGCGGAGGGTCACTCCCCGGCCGACCTCCTCGCCCGGGTGCGGATCGTGGTGACCGAGAGAGCGCACTACGACCCGGACGCGGCGAGCGCCTTCCTGGGGACATTGCCGCCCTCGCGGGCCCTCGTTCTGGACACCGTGGCCCTCTCCCCGGCGCAGGTCGCGCAGGCGGTTCGGAGCTGGGCGTGAGTGCCCCCGCCGTCGCCCGGGTGGAGGGCCTCGCCTACCGCCTGCCCCTGAAAGGCACCCTCGCCTGGGGGGCGCACAGCCAGCTCAGCGCCGCCGAACACGTCCTCGTCCGCGTGACGCTGGAGGACGGCACGGTAGGCGTGGCGGAGGCCACCCCGCGCCCCACGATCTACGGGGAGACCCCGCAGAGCGTGCTCGCCATCTTGCGCCTGCTCGAACCCGCGCTCCGGGGGCTGGGCATCGACGACGAGGAGGCCCTGAACCGGGTGCGAAACAGCGTGGCGAACAACCACACGGCGCGCGGGGCCCTCGACATGGCCCTGTGGGAGGCGCGGGCGCGGGCGCGGGGGGAGAGCCTCTTCGACACCCTGCTCGGCCCGAACCGCCGGGTGCGGGTGAGCTTTATCCTGGGCATCGCCCCCCCCGCCGGGATGCTCGCCGAGGCGGAGCGCGTGGTGAACGCGGGGGTGCGCTGCCTGAAGGTGAAGGTGGGCCGTGACCACGCCCGCGACCTCGCCGTGATCGGGGAGCTGCGCCGCGCCTTCGGGGACGCGGTGGAGCTGTACGCCGACAGCAACGAGACGCTGACCCCGGAGACGGCCCCTGCCGCCCTCGCCGCTATGCGCGACGCGGGCCTGACGTGCGTGGAGGAACCGCTCCCCGTCCGCGAGGTGAAGGCCCGGGCCGATCTCCACGCGCGGGCGCCTCTCCCCATCGTCGCCGACGACAGTTGCTTCACGCCCGCCGACCTCGCGCGGGAACTGGAGTTGGGCACCTTCGACATCCTGAACGTCAAGACCGCCCGCAACGGCTTCACCGACGGCCTCGCCATGCTGCGGGCGGCGGCCCGGCACGGCAAACGCGGCATGGTGGGCTCGCAGGCGAGCACCGGCCTGGGCACCCTGCACGCCGCCCTGCTCTCGACCCGGGCCGAGGTCACCGAGCCCTGCGAGCTGAGCTTCGTCCTCAAGCTGCAAGACGACCTGCTGAACCTCCCAGTCACCTTCCGCGAGGGGTGGCTCGACGTGCCCGCCCTGCGTGACCATGCCCTCGACCCCGCGCAGCTCCAGCACTACCGGGTCTGAGGCCGGGCTGTCAGAGTTCTGTGAGGAAAAGTGGTGACCTAGACGGGGACAGCTCGCCTTTTTCGCCGAGTTCGGTCAAGATGAGGCATGGGTCAAGACATCCTTAACGCGCTCGTTCTGCCCCTCCTGTTCAGCATGGGGGGTGGCGTTTACGCCTACCTGCGCTTTCCGGACCGCCGCCCGCGCGTGCTCGTGACCCTGATCCTGTTTCAGCTCGTGGGGGCCTGCGGGCACGTGATGGAGCCGGGCACGGCGCTGTTCGGGCTGCTCGTGCTGCACGGCCTCGTCGTCTTCGCGCTGCTCCTCCACGGCCTGCAAACGCCGCACAAGGACCTCGCGCCCGAGCGGGTACGGCGCGAGTAGCGGGAGCGGGCGGTCGTCACGACAGGCGAGGCGGTGGGCGCGGGCTCCGGGCCGGTCCACCGCCTCGCCTGTTGGGCCCTCCCCTCCCGACCTAGCGCAGGGCGGCGCTGATGGCGGCCTGCGCGTCAAGCAGGGGCAGGCCCCCCGACGAGTTCGCGCTGTTGATCAGGAGCGCGCGCGTCTGCGGGGCGGTGAGGTCCGGGTTCGCTGCGCGCACCAGGGCCGCCACGCCGCTGACGAGGGGCGCGGCGTCGCTCGTGCCCGCGCTGCGGGCGTAGGCGCTGCCGGGCGAGAGGACGAGCAGGTCCTGGTCGGGGGAGGCGCCCGGGCAAAAGCCGTCCGCCGCGCCACCCGGGGCCACGAGGTCGAGTTTGCGGCCCTGGGAGGCGGTGGGCCGCTCGCTGTAGCACGCCAGGGTCCGGTCGCTCGCCCCGACCGCTCCCACCGCGATCACGTTCGGGTTGCTCGCCGGGTAGTACACGCCCTGGTACCCCCCCACGCTCTCGGTGTTGCCCGCCGCCGCGACCAGCACGGCCGTCTTGGCCGCGTTGTTCAGCGCCGTGTCCAGCACCTGATCCCCCGGGTTCCCGGGCGTGCCCAGGCTCAGGTTGATGACCCTGGCCCCCTGCGCCACGGCGTAGTCGAGCCCCTGCGCGATGGCGCTCGTCGAGCCCCCCGCGCTGCCCAGCACCTTGACGGGCAGCAGGGTGCGTCCGCTCCAGGTGACGCCCGCCAGGCCCACGCCGTTGTTCGTGGCCGCGCCGATCAGCCCCGCGCTCGCCGTGCCGTGCCCGATCAGGTCCACGGTGGCGGAGCTCTCCCCGCTCACGAAACTCCGGCCCCCCAGAAGCCGCCCGTTGAGGTCGCGGTGACCGCCGTCTGCCCCCGTGTCGAGCACCGCCGTCAGCGCCCCCTCCGGCGTCTTCCCGCACCCGCCCAGCACGTCCCAGGCTCCCTCCGCCCGGATGCGGGTCAGGTAGGTCTGGGAGGCGTTCGTGAAACCGAGTTCGACTCCGCCGTTTCCGGGGTAGCCGGGATCGTTGGGCGTGGCGAGAGACCGGTAGAGGAAGTCCGGCTGCACGCGCACTCCCGCCGCCGCCAGCCGCCCGGCGAAGGCCCGGTCCGTCTCGCCCGCCGGGGTGAGGGCCAGGCTCAGGCCCGCCGTCACCCGCTGGGTCCGCACGGTGGAGAGGAGACCCAGGCCCTGCGCGCCCAGGGTCCCGTCCTGGCCCACGACAAGCACCCGGCCCGGCACATGGGGCGCCGTCCAGTCGGGGGCGGGCGCGGTCGTCGGGAGAACGCTGGCCGCCGCCACGCCCACCGGGCGGGTCGTCCCGACCGGCACCGTCTGGGCGCACACGTCGGTCCCGCCCCCATCCACCGGCGGGTCCCCCGACCCCCCACAGGACGCGAGAGCCACGGCGACGGTCAGGGCCAGCAGGGGCAGGGCGGGTTTCATCCGTCCGTGATAGCCCATTTCCCTGACGCCAGGCTGAGGGCCAGGAGACAGAGCACTCACGTCACGCGGGGAGAATCGGCGCCACGCACCATAGCCGCCTGAGCGACCCGGCCCTGCGCAAGATCAGCGAGGAGGAATACCTCCGCACCGAGGAGACGAGCCCGGTGAGGCGCGAGTACGTGGACGGCTTCGTCTATGCCCACGCGGGGGCGAGCCTGCCGCACAACCGCATCGCCGCCAACCTCGGGCGCGTGTTGCTGAATGCCACACGCGGCGGCCCCTGCTGATCCTACGCCAACGACATGAAGGTCCGCGTGACCAGAATGGGCCAGCTCAGCTCCTCCTCCCCCGATTTCGTCGTGGTCTGCGAACCGCACGAGGACCTCCGGCAGGCCGAGACCCGCCCCGGCCTGATCGTCGAAATCCTGAGCCAGTCCACCCGGCAGGTGGACATGACCTATAAGGCGCACGACTACCTCAGCCTGCCCAGCCTGCAAGGCCACCTGCTGGTGGACAGCGAGGAACGGGCCGCAGAACTCTACCGGCGCACCCCGAACGGGTGGCAGGTCGAGACGGTGGAAGGCAGCGTGCGCCTGCCCTGCCTGGACGTGGAGCTGAGGTTGGATGAGGTGTACGAGGGGGTGGAGCTGTAGCGATACGCCCAGAGCCCAAGGCGCGTTTCACCATCTCGAACAAGAAGGGGCAGCCCCACCCACGGGCCTGCCCCTCTTCCCGACGTTGCCCGGCTTACGCCTGCGCGCCCGCCTCCTGCCCGCTGCGAGCCAGAATCCCGCGCAGCACAGTCTGGAGGATGCCGCCGTTCTTGTAGTAGTCGATCTCGACCGGCGTGTCGATGCGGCACTGGACGGTGATGTCGCGGCTCACGCCGTCCTTCGTCACCCGCAGGGTCACGTCCTGGCGGGGCTTGAGGTCGGGCGGCAGGATCACGTCGAAGGTCTCGTCCCCGTTGATGCCCAGCGAGTCGGCGGTCTCGCCGTTCTTGTACTGGAGGGGCAGCACACCCATGCCGACGAGGTTGGAGCGGTGGATGCGCTCGAACGACTCGGCGATGACGGCCTTCACGCCCAGCAGGAAGGTGCCCTTGGCGGCCCAGTCACGGCTGGAGCCCATGCCGTAGTCCTTGCCCGCGAAGACGACGAGCGGGATGTTCTGCGCCTTGTAGTTCACCGAGGCGTCGTAGATCGACGTGACCTGCCCGGTCGTGAAGTCGGTCGTGAAGCCGCCCTCGGTGCCGGGCGCGAGCTGGTTCTTGAGGCGGATGTTGGCGAAGGTCCCGCGCGTCATGATGCGGTCGTTGCCGCGCCGCGAGCCGTAGGAGTTGAAGTCCTTCGGGGCGATGCCACGCTCTTGCAGGTACCTGCCCGCTGGGGTATCCGACTTGAAGGAGCCCGCCGGGCTGATGTGGTCGGTCGTCACCGAGTCGCCCACCTTCACGAGCGCCCGCGCGCCCTCGATGGAGCTGACCGTCTCGCTCGGCCCGCTTCCCAGCGTCTCGAAGAAGGGCGGGTTCTGGATGTAGGTGGACTCGGGGTTCCAGTCGTACAGGTCGCCGCCCGTCACGGGAATAGCGTTCCACTGGGCGTTGCTCTGCTCGATGCCGTCGTACACCCGCTTGAACATCTCGGCGTTGATCGCCTGGTCCATGATCTGCTGGATTTCGGCGTTCGAGGGCCACAGGTCGCGCAGGTACACGGGCTGCCCGTCGCTGTCCGTGGCAAGGGGCTCGTTGATGATGTCGTTCACCACCGTCCCGGCGAGGGCGTAGGCCACGACGAGGGGCGGCGAGGCGAGGTAGTTCGCGCGGATGTGCGGGTTCACGCGGCCCTCGAAGTTGCGGTTGCCGGAGAGGACCGACGCGACCACGAGGTCGCCCTCCTGGATCGCCTGCACGACGGGCTCGGGCAGCGGGCCCGAGTTGCCGATGCAGGTCATGCAGCCGTAACCGACGGTGTTGAAGCCGATCTGGTCGAGGTACTCCTGCAACCCCGAGGTCTCCAGGTACTCGGTCACGACGCGCGAGCCGGGGGCGAGGCTGGTCTTGACCCACGCCTTGGGCTTGAGGCCGCGCTCCACCGCCTTCTTGGCGACGAGGCCCGCCGCGATCAGGACGCTGGGGTTGCTCGTGTTCGTGCAGGAGGTGATCGACGCCAGCGTCACCGCGCCCTGGCCGATCTTGATGTCGGTGCCGCCGATGGTGCCCTGGGCGTCCAGCTTGTCGCCGCTCAGCTCGAAGCCGCGCTGCTTGATGGGGGCGGTCAGCGCCTCGTTGAACACCGTGTGCATGTCGCTGAGGTTCACGCGGTCCTGGGGACGCTTGGGGCCCGCGAGGCTCGGCACGATGGTCGAGAGGTCGAGTTCGATGGTGTCGGTGAAGACGGGATCGGGCGTCTCGTCGGTGCGGAACAGGCCCTGGGCCTTGTAGTACTGCTCGACGAGTTCGATCTCGTCCTCCAGGCGGCCCGTGCGGCGCAGGTAGCGCAGCGCCTCGTCGTCCACTGGGAAAAAGCCCATCGTGGCGCCGTACTCGGGGGCCATGTTGGCGATGGTCGCCCGGTCGGGCAGGGTCATGTTGCTCAGGCCCGCCCCGTAGAACTCGACGAACTTGCCCACCACGCCCTTCTCGCGCAGCATCTGGGTCACGCGCAGGGCGAGGTCGGTGGCGGTCGCGCCCTCGGGCAGCGCCCCCGTGAGCTTGAAGCCGATGACTTCCGGCATCAGCATGTAGATGGGCTGGCCCAGCATCACGGCCTCGGCCTCGATGCCGCCCACGCCCCAGCCCACGATCCCGAGGCCGTTGATCATGGTGGTGTGCGAGTCGGTGCCCACCAGCGAGTCGGGGTACACGACCGCGCCGTCGTCCTCGGGGCGGCTCTGCACACCCTTGGCGAGGTATTCGAGGTTGACCTGGTGGATGATGCCGCTGGCGGGGGGCACGACGCCAAAGTTGTCGAAGGCCTGCTGGCCCCAGCGCAGGAACTCGTAGCGCTCGCGGTTGCGCTCGAACTCCAGCGCCATGTTGTTGGCGAGGGCGAAGTCGGTGCCGAACTCGTCCACCTGCACCGAGTGGTCGATCACGAGGTCCACCGGGATCAGCGGGTTGATCTTCTTGGGGTCACCGCCGAGCGAGACCATCGCCGTGCGCATGGCCGCGAGGTCCACGACGGCGGGCACGCCCGTGAAGTCCTGCAAAATCACGCGGGCGGGCTTGAAGGGAATCTCGACCTCCTCGTTGACGGGCTTCCAGTTCGCCACGGCGTGCACGTCCTCCTCGCGCACGTCGTAGTTGTTGGCCTCGCGCAAGACGCTTTCGAGCAGCACCTTCACCGAGAAGGGCAGCTTGCTCACGTCGTGCCCGAGCTCCTGCAACTTGTCGAGGCGGTAGTAGTAGAGCGGTTGCCCGGCCTTGGTGGTGAGCGTCTCGCGCGCACCGAACAGGTTCATCGCCAT
Source organism: Deinococcus aestuarii (assembly GCF_018863415.1). Lineage (NCBI taxonomy): Bacteria > Thermotogati > Deinococcota > Deinococci > Deinococcales > Deinococcaceae > Deinococcus > Deinococcus aestuarii. The sequence continues at coordinate 88,442 of NZ_JAHKSN010000011.1, forward strand.
CTCTGGTCTCCTCCTTGCCCTCTGGCGGGGCAGCCCACAGGGGTGGGGTTGGTCCCTTCATCATAAGCGAAGGCCCCCTGGGCGCCTCCCGTTACCGTCACAGGCACGCTGTCACCACTTGAAGGACAACATGGGTGCGAGGGATGAGGGGCGCTCCCTCCGGTTCAGCTTGAGCGGCCCTTGACCCTCCGCACGGGGTGGGGAGCGGGCGGGGTACGCTGGGCGAGCTTCACAAGTCAGAGTCCTTTGCCGCATGAGCGCCGACCCTCTGGTTTTGCGCTCGCCACCCAGCCCCTAGACCCCGACCGGGGAAAGGAGACGCAGATGGACGACAGCACGAACGGCAACACGGGCCCAGCGGGAGCGCAGGAGAATGTCGGCCTGCGGGAGGTGACCGACAATCCCAACTGGGACACGGGCGGCGAGAAGAGCACGGGCGACGCGATCCACGACGGCATCTACCAGCACGTCAGCGACGAGAACGCGGCGGCAGGATCGGACACGCCGGTCAACCAGGGCGCCGTGAGCGATGAGCAGCGGCGGCCCAGCGCCCCGGCGGGCGGGATGGAAACCACGTCGCAGAGCTACGGCGGCTACCAGGGGGGCCTGCCCGCGAGCGGCGCCGCCGCCAACCCTGAGAAGACGGTGGACGGGGAAGAGGGAAGCTGAGGCGGGGCCAGGAGAGCGGGGCGGGGTGAGGAGGGAGGCCCTGCCTCGCTCGTGTTTCGGAGTGGCGCCGCTGGCCTCAATGACTTCATTCAGAGGGTCGTCCAGTGGCCCGTGGCGCTCGGCCCGCTCCCCCCTCCCGACCTCTGCAAGCCGCTCTACGAGTTCCCCGCAAGGAGGGAGGAGCTAGACCATCGACGTCTCTCAGATCGGAAATTCAATCAGCACGTGCTCCGCGCTGAAGCCCGGGCCCATCGCGCTCAGGAGGGCCCTGCCCTGGGGACCGCCACGCAGGGTCTCCTCCAGCACGAAGAGGACGGTCACGCTGCTCATGTTGCCGTGGCGGCACAGGACGCGGCGGCTGGCATTCAGGGCGCCCTCGGGAAGGTCCAGCGCGTCCTCGTAGGCGGCGAGGACCTTGACGCCGCCCGGGTGGACCACGAAGGTCTCCACCTCCTCACGCGTCCAGCCGTGGGCGGCGAGGGCTCCAGCGACGTTCCGGGCCATCATCGAGTGGACGAGGGTGGGGATGTCGCGGGAGAAGCGGACCTTGAGGCCGTCGTCCACCACGTCCCAGCCCATGATGTCCTCCGAGTCCTCGATCAGGGTGGAGTAGCCGCCGTGCACGTCCAGCAGCGGGGGCGGACCGGGCACGTCGGGCGCGGTGACGACGAGGGCCGCGCCGCCGTCGGCGAAGAGGGCCGTGCCCACGAAGTTGCTCTTGGACTCGTCGCCCTTCACCAGGGTCAGGCTGCACAGCTCGACCGCCACGTACAGCACGCGCCGGTATCCCGCCCGCACGAGATCGGCGGCCCGCGCGAGCCCCGCCGCTCCCCCCGCACAGCCCAGGCCCCACACGGGCAGGCGCGCGGCGTGGCGGTTGAGGCCCAGCGCCTCGATCAGGGAGGCGTCGAGGCTGGGGGTGCTCAGGCCGCTGGTGTTCACCACGACCACCGCGTCCACGTCGCCCGGGGCGAGTTCGGCCCGCTCCAGCGCCTCGCGGGCCAGCCGCAGGGTCAGGGCGCGGGCCTCCGCGATGAAGACGGCGTTTTTCTCGCCGAAGCCACGCGGCTCCAGGTACCACTCCAGGGGGCGGGAGAGGGCGCGGAACTTGATCTGCGCGTTGTCGAACACGTCGAGCATGTGGGGACGGGCGGCCATGCGGGGGAAGAGGGTGCGCGCCGCCTCGCGGATGTCCGACTGCGGAACGCGGTGGGGTGGCAGCCCGGTGACGAGCGAGCGCAGGGCAGGGAGGGCAGGCATGGTGGGCATTTTCTCGTCTGGATACCGAGGCCCCGCCGTACCAAAAGCACGGTTGTCCCCTCCAGGGGAAGGGAAAACCCCGATCAACGGCTCATCTTCCGTCAGCAGGGGGGGCGGAGGTGGGCACACACGCCCACGCTCCGCCCCCGTACCCGCGCCGCTCAGCGCCGCCGCTTGCTCTCCCACTCCTGACGGCCCACCTCGTCGAGGCTGCGGAAGTCCTCATCGGAGAGGTGCAGTCCGGCGGCGGCCACGTTCTCCTCGAGGTGCTTGACCTTCCCGGTGCCGGGAATCGGGAGCATGACTGGGCTGCGCTTCAAGACCCAGGCGAGCGCGACCTGCGACGGGGTGGCCCCGACCCGGCGGGACACCTCGTCCAGCACACTGCCCTCGCGGGTCAGGCTGCCCGCCGCGAGCGGGTACCAGGGGATGAAGCCGATGCCCTCGCGCCCGCAGTGGTCGAGCACGTCCTCGCTCTTGCGGTTCACGAGGTTGTAGAGGTTCTGCACGGTGGCGACCGGGAAGACCTGGCGGGCCGCCTCGATCTCCTCGACGTTCACCTCGCTCAGGCCCGCGAAGCGGATCACGCCCTCGTCCATCAGCTCTCGGACCGCAGCGAACTGCTCGTCGCGCGGGACCTTGGGGTCGATGCGGTGGAGCTGCCACAGGTCGATGCGCTCGACCCCCAGGCGGCGGCGGGAGATGTGCGCCTGCTGCTTGAGGTACTCCGGGCGACCACACGGAGGCCAGACGTCGGGGCCGGTGCGGGTCAGGCCGCCCTTGGTGGCGATCACCACCGTGTCGTAGGGGTAGAGCGCCTCGCGGATCAGTTCCTCGCTGACCGCCGGGCCGTACGAGTCGGCGGTGTCGATGAAGTTCACGCCCAGGTCGGGGAGGCGGCGCAGGGTGGCGAGGGCCCCCTCGCGGTCGGCGGGGTCGCCCCAGATCCCCTCGCCCGTGACGCGCATGGCCCCGAAACCCAGGCGGTTGACCGTCAGCTCTCCCCCGATGCGGAACGTGCCGCTTTGCGCGGCGTTCGCTTGCAGTGTCGTCATGGTGTTCTCCTCCACCGGGCATTGTGGGGGAAGAGGCGTGAAAAGGCGGTGGAGAGGCGGGCGCGGCGGGGCACACCGTTCGTTTAGGAACGCCCGCTCAGGAAGGGCCGCCCTCCCCCTCCGGCACCTCGCAGGTCTCGCGGAAGACGAACTGCGAGAGCCGTTTGCGGTGGCGGCTGCTCCAGTCGATGCTGGGGCGCTTCTCGTCCTCCGGCAGGTAGCCCAGGCGGTAGACGGCCATGAGTTCGAGGTCCCCCGGCACCCGCAGCAGCTCGCGGATCATCTGCCACTGGCGGGGAATCTCCATCGGGGTGGAGACGAATTGCAGGCCCATCCCCAGGGCGCCGACCGCGTTCCAGATGTTCTCCATCGCCGCGCCGAGGCCGAAGACGGAGTAAAAGCCGCTCAGCTCGCCGGGGCGGTACTCTGCCCGGTCGAGCAGCGCGGCGAGGAGGAGGGGGCTGCCCTCCACCAGCTTGCGGTTGTCCTCGCCGAGTTTTTTCGGCACGCCGAGCTGGCGCATCACCCTCAGCCCCGCGTCCGAGAAGACCTGGCGGGTGAAGGGGCGCAGGGGGCCGGGCAGGTGGTCGATGTGGATGCCGTCGCGCTTTTGCTCCAGCTCGGCTTCCGTGAAGCGGAAGTAGCGGCGGTAGCGCTCGAAAAAGACGCCCGCCTCGATCAGTTCGGTCATGCTCTCGCCCGAGATGCGCGCGACCTCGCGGATGGTCTCCCGGTTCTCGATCAGGACGAAGCGCCACGGCTGGCTGTTGAAGTGGCTGGGGGCGGCCTGCGCGACCCGCATCAGGAGGTGCTGGTGCTCGCGGCTGACCGGCCCCGGCCGGAAGGGGCCGTTGGTGGTCCGGCGGGCGAGCATCCCCTCGATCAGCCCGGCCCGGGGCGGCCTGGGGGGGGAGGGCAGGGCGGGCGGCACGGTCATGGGTGCAGGCTAGCGCGGCGGTGAGGGGCCGCGTGCCCCTGCGACCCGGCCCTCACCACGCGCCCCACAGCCCCACCCCGAAGGCCGCCGCACACCCGAGCGCGAGCCGCCAGTGCCCCGCCCGCCCGGGCCGGGTGCGCGGCATCAGCAGCAGCAGGGCCAGCGCGGGGAGCAGGGCGAGGCCGCGAAGCCCCGAGAGCAGCCCCGACAGCCCCACCCCCGCGCACACCGCGAAGAAGAGCGCGTGGTGGACCCAGCGGGCCCTCAGCCGCCGGCGCCCGAGTTGCAGGCCCAGCCCCAGCGCGAGGAGCCCGCCGAGCAGGGCGGCGGTCACGAGCAGGGCGAGGCGGTGCGGGTCCACTTGTCCCATGCTCGCACACCCCTTCCCGGGCTACCCTGGCGGCGATGAAGGTCGCGCGTCCGGCTCCCGCCCTGCTTGCCCTGGCCGTCCTCCTGTGCGGGGGACTCTCGGGGTGCCGCCCGGACACGCGGGGGGGCACCGGGGAGGACCTGACCGCGCGGGTGCTGTTCACGGTCAACGGCACCTACGACGCCCAGGCCGACCGGCGCGAGCGGACCCACGGCGGGCTGCGGCGCATCACCTGGACCACGCGCCCGCCACTCCCCGCCCGCGCGGTGGCCGTCCGGTTCGACGGCAACGTCCGCTCCCTGTCGTGGGACCTGGAGGTCGAGGGCCCCGGGTTCAGCGCCCGCAGCCTCGCGGGGGAGGGGGCCGCCACCGTCTCCACCCCGCAGGGCGAGGGGCTCAGGCCCCGGGGAGGCCGCCTCGCCGAGGTGCTGATCTTGCGCACGCCGGGGGGCCTGCGCCTCGTGACGCGCGGCTTCGTGATCCGGGAGGAACCGTCGCTGCTGCCCGCCTTTCAGGGAGAATGACGGGCAACAGCGGGGCCCGCGCCTCCCCACCGCCCAGCCCTGATCCCCGCGCCCTCACTCCACCCGGTTTCTCCCCGACCGCTTGGCCGCGTACAGGGCCTGGTCGGCGCGGGCGAGCAGGGCGTCCGCCGTGTCGCCCGGGGGGCGAAAGGAGGCCACGCCGAGGCTGGCGGTGACGGGGAGGCCCGCGACGGGGGTGGCGGCGACGGCCTGGCGCAGCCGCTCGGCGAGGGCGTGCGCCTCAGGCCTGGCGAGGCCGGGCAGCAGGATCAGGAACTCCTCGCCGCCCCAGCGGCCCACCAGCCCGCCACTGCCGCGCACGGTGCGGCGCAGCCGCTTGGCGACCCCGCGCAGCACCTCGTCGCCCGCCGGGTGGCCGTAGCGGTCGTTGACGGCCTTGAAGTGGTCGATGTCGCACATCACGGCGCTCAGGGGGGTGCGGGTCTCCAGGGCGTGGCGCAGCCGGTCGAGGAGGTCTTCCTCGGTGGCGGCGCGGCACAGCACCCGGGTCAGGCTGTCGAAGCGGGCGGCCTGGAGCTGGGCGCTCGCCTGCTCGTGTAGGGTGAGGTTGGACTCGATGAGGCGGGCGGCGACGAACGACGTGCCCGCCAGGGCCGCCGTGGCGAGGCCCCCCGACACCCACGCGGCCAGGAGCGCCGGGGAGAGGGGCGGGCCCTCCAGCAGCACGAGGCCCACCCCCGCCAGGACGGCCATGACCGCCGCGCCGCCCCACGCCGAGCCCAGCAGCAGGGGCGCGACTCCGGCCAGCGCCGCCGCCCAGAGGGTCAGCTCGGAAGGCTGGAGGCCCAGGGAGACCATCCGCCACGCCTCCAGCCACAGCAGGGGCGTCAGGAGCACAAAGGCCCCCACCCCGACCCGGCGAAGGCGCCGGGGAGCCAGCGCCGCGCCGAGCAGGACGAGCACGAACACACCCGCCATCCAGAATTTCGGCGTCTGGTACGCCCCCGGAAAGGCGCCGGGCGGGTCGAGCAGGGCCGTGACGGCGGCGAACAGCAGGTAGGCCCCGCCCAGCAGCCACAGCGCCCACTGGCGGCTGCGGTGCAGCGCGGGGCGCAGGGGGGAGGCGGGGCGGCGCGTCAGCATGGTCTCGCCCCGCAGGGTAAGCCCCCCCGTCTGACCGTTCCCTTGCAGCCTGACCGGGGGGTCGACTCCGAACATGAAGACGCCGCCCGCGTCCCGGATGGGGCCTGCGGGCGGCGCGGCGGGGAGGGGAGCTCAGCCGAGCAGTTCCTCCGGCTTGAAGAACAGGCCCAGCTCACGCTCGGCGCTCTGGGGCGAGTCGCTGCCGTGGGTGACGTTCTCGCCCGTGGTCGTGGCGAAGTCGGCGCGGATGGTGCCGGGGGCGGCGTTGGCGGGGTTGGTCGCGCCCATCATCGCCCGCCAGCCCGAGATGGCATTCTCACCCTCCAGCGCGATGGCGACGACCGGGCCGCCCGTGATGAACTCGACGAGTTCGCCGAAAAAGGGGCGCTCGCGGTGCTCGCCGTAGTGGGTCTCGGCGACCTCACGGGGGATCACCATCTGCTTGAGGCCGACCACCCGGTAGCCCTTGCGCTGGATGCGGGCGAGAAGCTCGGGCGTCAGGCCCCGGCGCACGCCGTCGGGCTTGATCATGGCAAAAGTGCGTTCCATACCGCCCGCGAGGATAGCAGGCGGCGCGGTCCCCCCGGCCCCGGCACGCCCCCTGGAGAGCCCGTGATCGCCCCCATTCCCACGGCAGGGCTGCGGGCCGATTCCACGCCCCCACCTCCTCGTCCCAGCGCACACGCGGCGTGACGCGCACGGGGGGCCCGGCCCGTCCCCGCCACCCTTCCAGCCTGTCCAGTCAGGCCCCTACAATGAAAAAATGACCAACGTTTCAGACGCCCGCCCCTCGCCGACGGCGGCCCGGATCGCCCTGACGGCGAGCGCTGCCTCCGCGGCGGGGCTGCTGCTCTTTCCCCTCGCCACCCTGGGGCGCGACTTCAGCGCTGGGGGCGTGCTGCTGCACCTCACGGGCGGCACCCTCAACCTCAGCTCCAGCCAGCAGGCCCCCCTCCCTGCCGTGGGGCCTGTCCTCGCGCTGGGGTGGGTGGCCCTCGCCCTCCTCGTGGCGAGTGGGGTGGGCGCCGCGCGCCGGGCACGCTGGGTGTGGCTGACGGGCCTGCTCGCCTTCCTCGCGGGGGTGGCGGCGGTCCTCGTGCTGCGGGGAGTCCTGAGTGCGGAGACGGCCCGCGTGCTCACCGACACCAGCCTGCGGCCCGGCGCGAGGCGGCAACTGCGGAACTTCTACGGCGGGGGCGGGATGAACCTGGGCCTCTTCCTCGCGGTGCTCGGCGGGCTGATCACGGCGGTCGCGGGGCTGAGTGCGCGGCAGGCGTGGTGGGAGCGCCTCAACCGCCTGCGAGGCCTGCTCGTGCCCGCCGTCGCCATCGCGCTCGCGGTGCTCGTCGGCGCCGTCGTCGTCCTGATCGTGCAGCCGGGGGTGAACTCGGGCGACGTGCCCCTGTCGCTGTGGGGCCGCTGGCTCGCCAAGAGCGACGTGGTGTACTTCGTGTACTCGGCCCTCTTCGCGCCCGTCACGGCCCTCAATCCCTTCCTCGACAGCCTCAAGCTCGCCACGCCACTGATCTTCACCGGGCTGAGCGTGGCCTTCGCCTTCCGCACGGGCCTCTTCAACATCGGCGCCCCTGGTCAGCTCACGATGGGGGCCATCGGGGCGACGCTGGTCGGGGTGTACGGTCCTCCCGGGCTGGGGTGGGGGCTGCTCGTCCTCTCGGTCCTCGCCGCCGGGCTGGGCGGGGCGCTGTGGGGGGCGATTCCGGGCTTTCTCAAGGCGCGCTTCGGGTCGAGCGAGGTCATCAACACGATCATGCTCAACTACATCGCGTCGGCGATCTTCATCTTCCTGATCGGCAGCGAGACCTTCCCCTTCCTGGGTCGGGAATATAACCTCCCCTTCAAGGCCGAGGGCTTCGAGCCCCGCAGCGAGGAATTGCAGGAGGCGGCGCGGCTCCCCACCCTGCTGGGCCTGTTCAACGTGGGCGGGTCAGGCGGCGTGGCGCTCACCATTGCTCCCCTGGTGGCGCTCGTCGCCTTCCTCGTCGCCCGTCCGCTCCTCGCCCGCGCCCGGGTGCAGCGGAGCACGCTGCTCGCCCTGGTCGCGGCCCTCGTGCTGGGCGCCCTGACGTGGCGGATCGGGATTCCGGTACAGGTGACGGGCAGCCAGCTCAACGCCTCGTTCCTGATCGCGCTTCTGTGCGTGGCGCTGTTCGGGACGCTGATGTGGCGCACGGCGACCGGGTACGCGCTGCGGGCGGTCGGCCTCTCGCCCCGGGCGGCGGAGTACGGCGGGATCAGCGTGGCGCGCGGGACCATCTTGGCGATGACGCTGGCGGGCATGTTCGCCGGGCTGGCGGGCACGCACTATGTGAACGGCGGGGCGCTCGACGAGTACCGCCTGCGGGGGAACACCCCGGTCAACGTGGGCTTCGACGGCATCGCGGTCGCGCTGATGGGGCAGAGCACCCCGGCGGGCGTGGTGGCGGCGAGCGTCCTCTTCGGAACCATCGACACGGGCGGGCTGGAGGTGGACCAGCAGCTCGACCGGGTGAACCGCGACATCGTGACGGTCCTCAAGGCCTTGATCGTGCTGTTCATCGCGGCGGGGGGCTTCCTCAGCCGCCGGGTGACGGACCCGCCGCCTCCGCAGCTCGTGCAGGCGGCGGACCGGGCGGGCACGGACGAGACGGCCCGCCTGAGCCCCGCCGCCGCCGCCGGGGAACGCGCCACGCCGCTGCCCAACCTCGGGGTGAGCAGCGAGACCAATGCCCGGGTCGAAGAGGCCCAGAAAGGGGGCCGCTAAGTGGAAGGCCTCTTTGCCCAACTCCTGACGACCGCCTTCCTGGCGACTTTCATCCGCAGCCTGGTGCCCCTGCTCCTGACCGGGCTGGGCGGCCTCTTTAGCGAACGCAGCGGCGTCGTGAACATCGCGCTCGACGGCCTGATCATCTTCGGGGCACTGGCGGGCGCGGTGGCGACGCTGGCGCTGGAGCCCACCTTCGGGGCGCTGGCCCCCTGGCTGGGCTGGCTGGCCGGGGCGCTCGTGGGCGGCCTGATCGCCTGGATTCACGCGGTCATCTCCATCAAGTACCGGGCAGATCAGGTCATCAGCGGCACGGCGATCAACCTGCTGGCGAGCGGGGTGCCCGCCGTGATCCTGACCGCCCTGTACGGCACGAGCACGGAAAGCCCCAAGGTGCAAAATCCGCTGCCGCTGTGGGGCGTCGGGGAGCTGCGCTTCAGTCCGCCCGTGTTCTTCGCCTTCCTGGTGGTGGCGGTGACGTGGTACGTGCTCTACCGCACCCCCTACGGCCTGCGGCTGCGGGCGACGGGCGAGCACCCCGGCGCGGCGGCGAGCATGGGCGTGAACGTGCGGCGGATGCGCTACAGCGGCGTGATCCTCTCGGGCGTGCTGGCGGGCACGGCGGGCGTCTTCCTGAGCATCGGCAACCTCGACTCCTACGTGCGCAACATCAGCGCGGGGCTGGGCTTCATCTCGCTCGCCGCGCTGATCTTCGGGCAGTGGAAGCCGCTGGGGGTGCTGGGCGCCACCCTGCTCTTCGGCTTCCTCCAGGCGCTCTCGATCACCCTGGGCGGGACGGACCTGCTGCCGCCGACCCTCGTGACCGCGCTGCCGTACCTCATCACCATCATCGCGCTGATCTTCACGGGCCGCAGCGCCGCCCCCCGCGCGCTCGGCAAGCCGTACGACGGCTGAGGCGGGAGGTGAAGGGAGGCGGGCCTGGGACGACCGGGCCCGCCTTCCCCTTGGCCCCCTCATCAATGGTGCGGACAGTTTCATCACTCTCTGGGGTTTCTTGCGCTGGGAGGCGTTGCCGTCCACCCCCCTCTGCTGGGCAGCTCTGCGAGTCCCCAACCCCCTCTCCTGCGGAGCTGTGCCAGTCCCCCGCAATGGAAGAACTGTGAAACCCGACCGGACTCGTAGAGCTGCGTCAGCAGAGGGAGAAGGAAAAGGACGGATTCCAGAATGGAGTTGGCCTTCGTTTTCCCGAAGGAGAACGGCATGGGGCCGGAAGCCGTATCAGTTGGGCGGCGGGGCGGAGACCGGGACGGGGAGGGGACCCGGTTCCCCCGTAGGCAGCCCGGAGGCGGGGAGGTGGGCGAGGACGGCCCCGGTGAAGGCGCGCAGGAGCGGCAACCCGGCGCGGTGGGGGAGCGCGGCGAGCGCGAGGGGCCGGAACAGGGGCTCGGGCAGGGGCAGGGTGACGAGGCCGGGCGGCAGGGGGAGCAGGGCGAGCCTCGGCATGACGGTCACGCCCAGGCCGTGCCCCACCATCGAGAGGGTCACGCTGTCCTGCTCGACCTCCTGCACGCCCGTCAGGGGAACTCCCCGGGCGGCGAGGTAGTTCCGCACCCGCCGGTGGCAGGAGTCGCGTGCGGGCGGCAGGATCAGCGGCCCGGCGCCCAGATCGGCGAGGGTGACGGGGTGTGTTCCGCGGGTGGCGGGCGCGACGAAGAGGTACTCGTCGGGCGAGAGGGGGTGGAGCCACAGGTCGGGGGCCTCCTCGGCGACGATGACCGCGAGGTCCACCCGGCCCGAGCGCACGGCGGGCGCCCCTCTCCCGCCCGTGTCGGAGTCGAGGACGGTGACCGTCACGCGCGGGTGGCGGGCCCGGAACGCCGCGAGCGCGGGCGGGAGCAGGTGCGTGGCGGCGGAGCGCATGGACGTGACCCGCAGGGTGCCCAAGAGCCCTCCACCTTCCTCCTGCGCGGCCAGCAGCGCGTCGGCGGCGGCCTGCACGGCGGCGCGGGCGTGGGTCAGGACGCGGGCCCCCGCCTCGGTGGGAACGGTCCCACCCGGCGTGCGGCGCAGCAGGGGACGGCCCGCAAGCCCTTCCAGCTTGGCGACCGCCTCGCTGAGGCTCGACTGCGACACCCCGTATTCCGCCGCCGCCTCGCCGAAGCCCCCGGCGTCCGCGACCGCGATCAGGGCGCGGAGCTGGGCCAGCGAGGGGGCCTGGGGCGTCCGGTCGGTCATGCCCCATTGTAGGCGCGCGGCCCTGCCCAGCCATCGGTTCCCCCGATGACCATTCCGCGCCGCGTCTCCCCTACCCGATGTCCTGCGGGTGGGGTCCCGGCGCAGGCTGAGAGGCAGGAGGTGGCCCATGACCCACGCCCGCCCGGTTCTCCCCATCACCCTCCCCCTCGGTCCCCCCCGCCCGGAAGGCGAGGTGTTCGGCACCCTGATCGCCGAGGTGCTGACGCCGGATGGACACGCCAGCGCGCCCCCGCTGCCCGACTGGGAGCTGCGCGCCTGGGCGGTCGCCCGGCTGGGGGACGCGACGCTGGAGGCGAGGCCGCGCCGCCCGGGGCTGGGGGCGGTGGACCTGGACACGGAGTTGCGACGGGCCGGGTACACGCCGCTCGGGCCCATCCGGCGGGCGCGGCGATAGGAGATGAGGGCCGCCGGAGGACAAGTCCGCATGAGGTTTTTCACCCTCTGGGAGGACGGCGGTATCATTTTTCATCTTCCCGCCGCCGCGTCCTAGACGACTGGGGAGCGCGTCAGTTCCGGCTCACCCGCCCGCCGCGCGCCCGTGCTTGGCTGTGGGTCCATGTTCCGCCGCCTGATCCTGCTGTCTGTGCTGCTCGGCCCCACGCTGCTTGACCCGGGAGCCCTCGCGGCGGCGAGGACGGTGACCGTCCGCCCGGGCGACTCGCTCTACGGCATCGCGCGCAAGAGCGGGGTGAGCGTGGCGCGGCTCAAGGCCCTCAACGGCCTGAAGAGCAACACCATCAAACCCGGGCAAAAGCTGCGGCTGAGCGCGGAGGTCCCGGTGGCAAAGGCGGCCTCGCCCGACCCCGTGTCGGCCAAACCCGCACCCGGCAGGACCGCTCCCGCGCGCCCGGTCGCCGCCAAGCCCCCCGCCGTCTACACCGTCCGCCCGGGGGACACCCTGGGCCGGATCGCCGCCCGCGCCGGGGTCAGCGTGGCCGCGCTGCGGGCCGCCAACAACCTGAGCGGCACCCTGATCAAGCCCGGCCAGCGCCTGCGCGTGCCCCCGCGGGGCACGGTGGCGGTTGCCACCCGCCGTCCGGCTCCCCTCCGGCCCAGGACCGAGGTGCGGGTGGTCTACGGGTACGTCCGCGCGGGCCCGCGCGACACCCTCGCCTCCCTCGCCCGCAAGCACCACACGACCGCCGCGGGTCTCGCCCGACTCAACCACATGAACGTCCGCGCCCGCCCGTATGTCGGGCAGCGGGTCCTGGTGCCGCGCCGGGTGCCCGTGCCGATTCCGCCCGCGCCGCGCCGCCAGCCCGTGAGCGTGGGGCAGCTCAGGACGCTGGGCATCCCGGTCCGGGTGCTGAGGGTGGACCTGCGGCACCGGGACGTGCTCGTCGCGCCCGTGCTGCCGCGGGCGGGCCTGAGCGCCGGGGCGCGGGTGGGGACCCTGGCGCGCACGAGCGGGGCGCGGGCGGTCGTGAACGGCAGCTACTTCCACCCCCGCTCCTACGTGCCCGCCGGGGACCTCGTGATGCAGGGGAGACTGCTCGCCTGGGGCCGCATCCCCGCCGCGCTCGCCATCACGCCCGACAACCGCGCCACCATCATGACGAGCACCACGCCCCTCCTCGGGCGCCCGCTGGAAGCGAGCTGGCGTGGTATGGAAACCGTGATCGCCACCGGCCCACGCATCCTGACCTCGGGCCGGGTCGTCACCCGCTACGCCAACGTCTTCCGCGACCCCGCCCTCTTCGGCCGCGCCGCCCGCAGCGCTGTGGGATTGGGAAGCAACCGCGACCTCGTGTTCGTGACCACCCACGCCCGGCTCACCACCACCGAGATGGGCAAGGTGATGGCCCGGCTGGGGGTCAGGGACGCCCTCCTCCTCGACGGCGGCAGCAGCGCGGGCCTGGCGTGGAACGGCCAGCCGGTGCTAGACAGCGTGCGGAAGGTGGCGTACGGGATTGGGGTGTTCACGGACTACACGGGGCGGCGGTACGCGAGGTAGGGGGAGCGGCCAGCCCCCAGCGGCCTCCCGCCAGCGAAAGGGCGCCTGTGCCGAAAGCACCCATCCCGTTCCTGCTGGCCGCTGGTCCCTCCTCTTGCCCTACCATGCAGGGATGACGTTTCTTTCCCACCGGGGCCAGCCGTGAAACCCGAGCAGGTGCAGGCGCAACTGGCGCGGGTGCTGTCGAGCGCGATCTCGGAGTTGCGTGACCCCCGCGTGCCCCTGATCGTGACGGTCGAGCGGGTCAGCGTGACGGCGGACTACGGGCTGGCGCGGGTGTACGTGAGCGCGATGGGGGCCGACATGCCCGCCCTGCTCGACGCCCTCTCGCACGCGCGGGGCCACCTCCAGCGCGAGGTCGCCGCCCAGGTGCGGATGCGGCGTACCCCCACGCTGGAATTCCGCGACGCGGGAGACTCGCCGCTGTGACCGCGCCCGAAAGCCGCAGCGAGATCCGCGTGCGCTACGCCGAGACCGACGCGATGGGCGTGGCGCACCACGCGACCTACCCGGTGTGGTTCGAGGTGGGCCGCACCGACCTGATGCACCTTCTCGGCCTCCCCTACACCGAGGTCGAGGCGCGCGGCTACTTCCTGATGCTCTCCGGCCTGAACGTCGAGTACCGCCGCGCCGCCCGCTACGACGACCTCCTCACGCTGGTGACACGGGTGGGGAACGTCCGCTCGCGCACCCTGACCTTCACCTACGAGGTGCGGCGCGGGGACGAGGTGCTGGCGACGGGGGAAACGCGCCACATCGCCACCGACAAGACCTACCGCCCGGCGCGGCTGCCGGACGACGTGGTGGAGCGGCTGTCCGGGGGACGTAAGCAGTAACGGGGAAGGTTCCACGACGCCACGTTGGCGGGGCAACCTGGGGATGTGACTCCGCCTGATCGCCTGGAGGCCGTGCGGCGGCTTCATGGCCGGGTCGCGCGGCTCGGGCTCCGCATCGAGAAGACGCCCCAGCCGACCCCCCAGATCCGCCAGCGGGCCAGAGCCATCGCCGCGCCGCTGCGAGGGGCTCAGCCGGAAACTCACGGGGCGTTCCAGCTCCGCCCAACTTGATTTCGTGCAGGCCCGACTCCTGACTATTCACCAGGAACTTCGTGAGTTGTTCGCTCAGCAACTCAATCCGCTGATGGAACCGGACGCTGACCACTCCCCCCCACCCGCCCCCACCCCTTCCCGCTAGACTGCCCCCTACATGAGCCACCTGTCGCGCACCCTGCCGATCAAGCGCGCCGCACACGTCTACCTCGTCCGGGAGGAACAACTCCTGCTCGTCGAGGAGCGGATGGACGACGGCAGCATCTTTTACGGCCTGCCCGGCGGTAAGGCCTACCCGGGCGAGAGCCTCGCCAGCGCCGCCGTCCGGCAGGTGGCGGTGGAGACGGGCCTGACCGTCACCGACCTCGTGTTCGTGAGCCTGCTCGAGGGCGAGATGCTGACGGGCACCCGCAACGAGTGTTACGCCAACTTCGGGCGCTTCACGGCGACCTTCAGCGGCGACCTTGCGCCCACCGACCCCGAGGTCGTCGGCGTGAAGTGGGTGCCCTTCGAGCAGGTCGAGGGGCTGGTGCGCTACGGCCCGCCCCCCGAGGTCGAGGAACGCAACCCCCTGATCTGGGTGCCCACCCGCGACTTCCTGCGCGGCGAGGCCCGGACGTACTACCCCATCTGACGCCGTGCGACGCAAAGAACAGCCGCGGCTTGCCCTGCTCCTGCTGGGGCTCCTGAGCCTGGGCTGGACGGGGGCACAGCCGTCTTCCCCCTCCACCGTGCCCACCCTGCCCCTGCGCCCCGAGGTCTCCCCTGCGGCGGACACGCTCGGGGACCCCATCTTCCCCGGCCTCGGGCAGGCAGGGCTCGACGTGCGGCACTACGACGTGAGCCTGACGGTGGAGCGGCCCGGCACGCCCGAGCTGTACGGCAGCGTCACCCTCACGCTGAGCAGCACCCGGCCTCTCGCCGAAATTCGGCTGGACTTCCTGGGTCTGGCGGTGAGCGCCGTGCGCTGGAATAACCGGGCCGCGCCCTACCGGGTGGACGCGGCGGCCCAGAAGCTGAGCGTGACCCCGCCCGCGCCGCTGCTGCCGGGGCAGGAGGCGCGGTTGACGGTCGTGTACGGGGGGCGCCCCGGCGTGATTCTCGACCCAGGGTTCGGGACGCCCGTGCAACTCGGCTGGCAGAGCGTCCTGGCGGCGGACGGGCGGGTGGGGGCGAACTTCACCCTCAGCGAGCCGCACGGCACCCACACCTTCCTGCCCAGCAACGACCACCCCTCCGACAAGGCGACCTTCACCACGCGCCTCACCGTGCCGCAGGGCTTCACGGCGGCGGCGAGCGGGGTGGAGGGCCCGGTCACCGAGCGGGGGGGCACCCGCACCTTCGTCTTCACCCAGGCCCAGCCCATCCCGACCTACGTGCTGGGCCTGCACGTGAACCGCTTCGAGCGGGTGACGGCGCCCGCCGTGCCGGTGGGGGTGGGTGGGGCGACCGTCGCGCGGCGCGACTACTTCCCGGTGGGCACGCCCCCGAATGTCCGCGCCGTGTACGACCGGACCGGGGAGGCGCTGCGGGTGCTCTCGGAGTGGTTCGGCCCCTACCCCTTCGGGGCGTGTGGGGTGGCCCTCGTCACGCCCCGGCTGCCCGCGCTGGAGACGGCCACGCTCAGTACCATCCCGCCCAACCTGAACACCGAGCGCACCGCCGTTCACGAACTCGCCCACCAGTGGTTCGGCAACGACGTGAGCCCCGCGACCTGGGCCGACGTGTGGCTCAACGAGGGCTTCGCCACCTACTCGGACGTGCTGTGGACCGAGGCGCAGGGCGGAGACGGGCAGGCGGTCGCCGCCCGCTGGTACGACACCCTCGTGCGCGGGGGCAGCCGTCCCCTCGTCGCCACGCGGGAGGAGCAGCTCTTCGACCGCAGCGCCTACCAGCGCGGGGCCCTCGCCGTCCACGCCCTGCGCGCGGCGGTCGGCGACGCCGCCTTCCGGGCCTTCCTGCGCGCCTACACGGCCCGCTTCTCGGGGGGCACGGTGAGCACCCCGGAGTTCCTCGCCTTCGCCCGCGCGCAGACGGGAGAGCGGGGGGAGGCGGCGCTGCGGCTGTGGGTGGAGTCGCCCACGCTGCCGCCGCTGCCGGTGGTGGCGGGGCGGTGAGGGTCCGAGTAGACGGGGCCAATCTACAAGTCACCATCCTTGGTGAGGGGCCACCCCTGTTGATGCTGAGTGGTGGGCCGGGCTGTGTGAACGACCTGAAGCCCGTCGCAGGGCTGCTGCCCACCTTTCGTTGTCTTCTCCTCGATGCGCGCGGCGTGGGCAAAAGTCTAGGCGGTCCACACGATCTGGGAACGGCGCTCCGTGACCTGGAAGCCGTGCGGCAGACACTTGAGCTGGAACGCTGGGCCGTGCTGGGCCACTCTTGGGGAGCTGACCTGGGCCTCGCCTACGCGCTGGCGCACCCGGAGCGGATCATGCGGCTGGTGAGCTGGGCGGGGACCGGTATCCAGAACGACCGTGACTGGCACGCCGCCTACGAGGCTGGGAAAGATGCGGAGCCGCAGTTCGAGGTGGACTGGGACCCAGGGGTTCATCGGGTGCTGCTGGACGACTGGCGGCGTTTCATCAAGACGCCTGACCTGCTCGCCCGCCTCGCCCGGCTTCCCACGCCCGTCACCTTCCTGCACATGGGGGCCGACATCCGCCCTGGCTGGCCCGCCGCGCAACTCGCGGCGCTGCTACCACGAGCCGAATTCTTGGTGTTGCCCGGTGCGCCACATAACGCCTGGTTGACCCACGGCCCAGAGTTGGAGGAAGCACTGCGGGCCACGTTATCCGACATTCAAAAAGAAAAGAGGGCCTGACCCCTTCCCCCTTTCGGCGGACGCCCATCCCTCCCCGTGCCCCCTAGCCTGCGGGCATGATGGAGGCGATGACCCTGCCACCCGCACCGGGGCGCCCGCGCCGGGAGGGGCCCTGGAGCGATCTCCTGAGTGCCCGGACTTACCGCGTCGCCCTGTACGTCGGGCTGGCGCTGCCGCTGGGCGGGCTGGTCTTCCTCCTGCTCGCCGCCGGGACGCTCGCGGGCGTGCTGACCCTGCCGCTGCTGGTCGGCGCCGCGCTGCTGCTGGGCACCCTCTGGCTCGTCCCGGCGCTCGCGGGGGTGCAGCGGTGGCTGGCGGGGCTGCTCGGCGTGCGCTTCTCCCGGGTGCTGCCGCCGCCGACCCACGCGGGCGTCCTCCCCTGGCTGCGGGCGACCCTGAGCGACGGGGCGACCTACCGGGCGCTGATGTTCCACACCGTGCAGCTTCCCCTGGCCGCCCTGTGCTGGACGGTGCTGGGCTCCCTGCTCGGCGTGTCGCTGCTCGCCCTCACGGCTCCGCTGTGGACCCGCCGTCCCGACCTGTTTCCCGTGATGTGGGACGGCGGCACGGTGGCCTTTTCCGGGCTCGGCGTGGCGGGCCTGACCCTGGCGGGGGTGGGCGGACTTCTCGTCACGGCGGCGGTGCTCGACCTGTTCGGTCGGATGTGGACCCGGCTCGCCACCGCGCTGCTCGCCAACCGGGCGGACGAGGTGATCGCCCGCCGCGAGGTGGCCGCCCTGCGCCGCGCGGCGGGCCGGGTGGCCCTGGGCGACGACCTGGGCGCGACCCTCGCCGACCTGGCGGCCCAGGCGCGGGCGGCGAGCACGGCGCGGGCGGTGGCGCTGGTGAGCCCCGACGGCACGGTGCGCGCGGCGAGCGGCCCCGACCACCCCGGGCTGCGCGGCCCCGCGCCCCTCCTCCCGGCGGGGGGAGCGGACGTGCGCCTCGCGGCGGGGGGCGGCGCCCGGGCGACCCTGCCGGTCGTGGCGGGGGGGCGGGACGGCGGCACCCTGCGCGCGGTGTACGCGCCCGGCAGCGGGCCCACCCCGGACGAACTCGCCTTTTTGCTGAGCATCGCCGACCACGCGGGCACGGCCCTGCACGCCGCCGAACTGATCGAGCAGGCGAGCGCGCGCGCCGGGGAGCAGGAACGTGCCCGGCTGGCCCGCGAGCTGCACGACAGCGTGGCGCAGGCCCTCTACGGCATCACCCTCGGCGCGAAGACCGCCCGCGCCACCCTGGGCCGCGACGAGGCCAAGACCCGGGCGAGCCTCGACTACACCATCCGCCTCGCGGAGGGGGGTGTCTCGGAGATGAAGGCGCTGCTCTTCAGCCTGCGCCCCGACGCGCTGGAGGAGGGCGGGCTCGTCGCGGCCCTGTCGCAGCACGCGCACGCCCTGGAGGCCCGCCACGGCCTGACCGTCCACGCGGGGATGGGGGCCGAGCCGGGCCTCTCCCCCGCCGCGCAGGCCGCCGCCTACCGGGTGGCGCAGGAGGCGATGCACAACGTCGTCAAGCACGCCCGCGCGAGTCGGGTGTGGCTGACCGTCCGCGGGGAAGGGGGGGAGGTCACCGTGCAGGTGAGAGACGACGGGCGGGGCTTCGACCCGGGGGCGCTGCCGGGCGGCACCCTCGGGCAGCGGGGGATGCGGGAGCGGGCGCGGGAGGTCGGCGGCACCCTCGACGTGAGGAGCGAACCCGGCCAGGGCACCACCGTCACGCTGACCCTGCCCGCCGAGCCCCGGCCGACCCCGGCGCCCGGGGGGGAGGTGACCGCGTGACCATCGCCCGCCGTCCTCCCGACCGTCCCCTGCCGCCCGTCCTGGCCCGAATCGCCCTGGGGCTCGCCCTCGTGGCGGGTGGGGTGGGGCTGGGCTGGCAGGGCGCGCGGGTGACGCCGGTGCCCGGCCTGGAGACCGTCAGGACACCGCTGCGCGTGCCCCTCTCGGGTGCGACCTCGCTCAACGTCCGGCTGGAGGGCGACCGCACGACGTTCCTCGTCGGCGGGCTGGCGTGGCCGGAGCGCTCGGCGCTCGTCGGCACGGCGACCCGCCGCGAGCGCAACCCGGTGGAGCTGGCGACGCTCCGGCAGGAGAACACCCTCCACGCGCAGGTGCGGCTGAACGTCAGGCCGCTGAACGAGGGCGTGATCCGGGGAGGCACCGCGCCCCTGCAACACAGGCTGGAGGTGGGGCTGACCCGGGGGGTGCCCGTCACCCTCACCACCGACGCCTACAGCGGGGAGGCCCGACTCGACCTCCACGCCCTGCGGCTGCGGGCGCTCAGCGTGCGGTCGAGTTTCGGGGACGTGACGGCGACCCTGCCGGGGCGCCAGAGCGGGCCCCTGACCTTCGTCACGCTGGGGGGCGACGTGACCCTGCGCGCCGGGTCCGGGTGGCGCTCGCCCGCCCTGCGCGTGAACACCGAGAGCGGAGACGTGCTCCTCGCCCTCGGAACGGCCCGCACCGAGGCCCTGAACATCGGCACCCGCAGCGGCGACGTGACGGGCGAGTTGCCGCGCGCGGGTCGCCTGAGCGTGACCACGGGCTCGGGCGACGTGGACCTCAACCTCCCCGACGGGGCGGCGGGCGCCTTCGACTTCCGCTCGGAGGGGGGCCGGGTGACCCTGGTGGTGCCGCAGGGCCTCTCCACCCGGGTCCGCTTCACCGACCGGGGCGCGGTGGACTTGCCGCGAGGGTGGCTGCGCCAGGGCAACACCGCCGCCACCACCTCCCGCGCCCTCGACGCCCCCGACCTCGACCTCTTCATCGACGCGCGGCAGAGCGACCTCTCGACCCGCGAGCCGGGCACCACCCCCGAAGGAGACCCGACGCCGTGACCGCCGAACCCACCCCTGCTGCCCCCTCCGTGCGCGTACTCCTCGTGGACGACCACGCCGTCGTCCGGCAGGGGCTGCGTCTTTTCCTGGGTCTCGACCCCTCCATCGAGGTCGTCGGCGAGGCCGCCAACGGCGAGGAGGCGCTCGCCCAGGCGGGCATCCTGCACCCCCAGGTCGTCGTGATGGACCTGATGATGCCCGTGATGGACGGCATCCAGGCCACCCGGCTCCTGCGCCGCGCATGGCCCGACACGGAAGTGATCGCCCTGACGAGCACCCTGGAGGAGCACAAGGTGAACGGCGCCATCGAGGCCGGGGCCATCGGCTACATGCTCAAGGACGCCTCCTCGGACACGCTGGCGGGCGCCATCCACGCCGCCGCCCGGGGTGAGGTGCGGCTGCACCCGGAGGCCGCCCGCCGCCTGGTGCGCGACTTCCGCTCCCCCGACATGCGCGAGACGCTGACGCCCAAGGAGACCATCGTCTTGCAACTCATCGCGCGGGGCCACTCCAACCGCGACATCGCCCACGACCAGGGGGTGAGCGAGGCGACCGTGAAGACGCACGTGAGCCGGTTGCTGAGCAAGCTGGGGCTGGAGAGCCGGACGCAGGCGGCGCTGTACGCGCTGCGGCACGGGCTGGCGCGGCTGGAATGAAGCTCTCAGCCTTCAGCGGTCAGCCGTCAGCCTGGAGCGGGTGGCGGTTGCCCCTGCTGATGGTGGGGATCGCGGGGCTGGGGGTCGTGGCAGGCGTCGTGCGGGCGGGGCTGCTGGAACCGGACAGGTGGAGTCTGCTGGGCTCCCTGTTCTACGCGCCGTGGCTGCTCCTGCCCGTGGCCGCCGTCGCCGCGTTCTGCGTGTGGCTGGCCCGCGTGAGTCCCGGGGCGGCGCTGGGAGGTGGGGTCGCCGCCGCCCTCGTCGCTGCCGTGTACACCTTCGAGTTGCTGCACCCGAAGGACAACCAGGACGCGAATATCGGGCTGGGCCTCTACCTGGCCTTCGGCTGGCTGTTTCCCCTCGGCCCGGCCGTGCTGGTGGGCGGGCTGTCGGGCTTTCTGGAGGAACGGCTGCGGAACCGTTCCCCCTCTCCCGCCGCGCTGGAGGACGCCCGGCCCCTGCCCCCGCTGCGGCCCTGGCTGTGGCCGTTGGTGGTGCCGGGGGTAGTGTCGCTGGCGGTGTCGGCGCCATTCGCGGAGTTGTGGCGGGTTGGGCAACTGGACGTGGCGGGACTTCCCGGCCTGCTGCCGGCCGTGATCTCTGGCTCCGCCGGGCAACTCGCCGTCGGCCTCTCCCCCGCCCTGATCGCCCTGCTGGTCCTGCGAGGTCGCGCCGCCCGTGACGGAATGCTCCGCCCCCGGCTCACGGCCTTCTGGGGCCTGTGCCTGGGGCTGGCAATGACGCTGGGGCTGTTCGGCTTCGGCCTGTCGGTGCTGCCGCGCCTGCCGTTGGAAAGCCTGCTTTTGCTGTGCGCCGCGCCGCCCATTGTCGGGTACGGTGCGGGATGGGGGCTGGGCACTCGGGGAGGAAGATGACGCGCGTTCCCCTCAAGCCCTGGCTGTGGCCGCTGCTGCCTCCGGTGCTGGTGGCGCTCGCCTCGGCGCTCCTGCCGCTGCTCGTCTTGTGGCGGTGGTACGGGCGTGGGTCCGCAACCTGGCCCGAGGTGCTGTTGAGCCTGGGCGGGGCTGCGCTCGGCACGCTGATCCCCGTCCTTGCTCCGCTCCTCACCGTCCTGTTCGTGTTGCGTGCCCGCGCCAGGCGTGACGGCGTGCTGCGCCCCCGGCTCACGGCCCTCTGGGGGTTGTGCCTCGGGGTGGGTGGCAGCGTGCTGTTGTATGCCCTGGGCCTGCTGTTCGGCCTGTCCCCGACCGCCTTCGCGCCGCTCCCACTCCTGCTCGCGCTCTTTCTGGCGCTCCCGGTCGTCGGGTATCTGTTGGGGCGTTGGCTGGGCACCCGACCCACCAAAAACTGAGGCAGAGGGCCACCGCTCACGCCCCCTGCCCCAACCCATCGGCGTCAGCCAAGGTCCTGTATCACCTCCGCCAGCTCCTTTTTCACGCACGTGAACATCGGCGTGTCCCGCAGCGTGTACATGCTCGCCTCGGTGTAGCGCAGGCGGTGAACGAGGTCCACGAACTCCTGCGGGTAGTCGGAGTCGAAGGAGACCACGAACTCCTGGTCGTCGATGCCGTAGGAGTACGAGGTGTTGATCCGCACGCCCTTGAAGGGACCCGAGGCGTAGATGTGCTCGTCCATCATGCCCTGGCGCGAGTGCGGCGTCAGGTCGTACCACGGGCGGGTCTTGATGAAGGGGTAGATGAAGAGGTACTTGCCCTGCCCCGGCAGGATTTCGAGGCCGTGCCCGCTGCCCTCGATGCGGTTGACGTACTGGCTGCGCCTCTGCATGGAGACGAAGTTGAAGGGCTGCGTCAGGTAGCCCATCAGCCGGGTGCGGTTGAGCCTCGCCTGCGCCTCCTGAAACTCGCGCACGTCGAAGGCGATCCGCCACAGCATGAAATCCACGTCCGCGCGCACGCCGACGAGGCTGTACGTGCGCTGGATGATGCCCTTCTCGGCGGGAGCGTCGTCCACCCAGCCCTGGGCGGCGGCGAGGAACTCGGCCTTCAGCTCCTCCCGTTCAGTCAGAGGCAGGCGGCGGAAGGCGGGGTCAAGCTTGTAGAAGGCATAGTTGAGGAACTGCCGCTGGGCGCGGTCGGGCTCGCGCTGCGTGACCTGCCCGCTGGGGTCGAGGTCCACCATCATCTTCGGACGGCCACCGGGGGCGCCGCCGGGCCTGCCTCCCGTAGGCGGCGTGTTCTCCGTCTGCGTCGGCTTCGGCTCGTCGGTCATCGTGCCACCTCCTGCCCGCGCAGGTCGTGGGTAAGGCCGAAGTTATCGCGGTAGAGCGCCTGGATGGCGTCGTACTCGTCGTCCGTCAGGGGCGCGGCCTCGAAGGTGGCGGCGTACTCCTCCAGCCCCTTTTCGTCGTAGATGTTGGGGAGGACGCTCGCCATCGCCGGGGAACGCAGGGCGAACTGAATGGCGAGTTGACCGATGGTGCGGTCCCGGCCCTCCACGAACTCGGCGTTCAGCCCCTCGACCTTCTTGAGGCCGTCTTCCATCCACGCCTTGCGGCGGGCATTGGTGGTCATCCGCCAGTTGCGGTGATCGCCGGGCTCGAACTCGGTGTCGAGGGTCATGTAGCCCTCCAGCAGCCCGGAGGCGTGCGGCACGCGGGCCATCACGCCCACGCCCTCTTCCTCTGCAACGGGCAGAATCTGCTCGCCGAGGACCTGTTCGAGCAGGTTGTAGATGATCTGGGTGGGCGCGCGGCGCTCCTTGATGGAGGCGATGCCCTCCTCGATCTGCCGCTCGTTCAGCGCGGGGCCCAGGGCAGTGCCGTAGGCGCGGATCAGGCCCTCTGCCTTCAGCTTCTCCAACTCCGCCCACAGATCGTCCTTGCGGATGGCGTCCACGCGGCAGTTGTGAAGCTGGTAATAGTCGATGTAGTCGGTGCCCAGCCGCCTCAGCGAGCCCTCCAGCGCCTTGCGCAGGTACTCGGGCGTCCAGTCGTGGGGGCGCTCCTGCTGGCCGGGGCGCTCGGGGTGGGTATAGATGTCGTAGCCGAACTTCGTGCCGATGACGATTTGATCGCGCACGTCACCCAGGGCGCGGCGCTGGATCTCCTCCGCGCGGCCCGAGGCGTAGGTGTCGGCGTTGTCGAAGAAGGTGACGCCGAGGTCGAAGGCGCGCCGGAGCAGCCGCACGGCCATGTCCTCGTCCTTGACGCCCCACCACGTCGTGCCGACCGTCCACACGCCGAAGCCCACCGCGCTCACGGTGAGGTCGGTTCCGAGCAGCTTTCGGTATTCCATGCCGGGAGTATTCCACCGCCCCACGGGGACAATGCACCCCGAACGAGCGGTCAGGAACGGGCGTCTATCATCGGGCCGTGAGACAGTCCGTCCCCCTCGCCCGGCACTCTTCCGCATGGCTCACGGCACTGACGTGGCTGACACCCCTGGTGTTGCTGGGAGCCGCGTGGCTGCCGGTGGGCGACCCCATGCCCCTGCCCGTCCGCCTCCTCTTCACGCTGATGGCCGCCGGGCTCCTCGCGCTGTTCATCTGGCTGCCCCGCCGCCTGGGCTACGCGCTGACTGACGAGGGGCTGGAGATTCGCCGGGCGTCCGGCACCTTCGTCTGGCCCTACCGCGACCTGCGGGCCAGCGCCACCCCTCATGCCCTGGGCGTCAAGCAGGGGGGCGTGAATGCACCGGGCTACTTCTCCGGGGCCTTCGCGTGGCCGGGGGAAGGCCCGAACACCATCCTGGCCCTGTCCTCGTCCCCCCGGGGCGGCGTGCTGGTGACCTCCCAGGGCAGGCGGTACTTCCTGACGCCCGCCGACCCGGACGCCTTCCTGCGCGAGCTGCGGGCACGGGGTGTGCCGGACGCATAACCTGACTACTCCGCAGCTCACGTTGGTTTCCTTCCATCACCGCCCGAGAAGGCGGCTTTTTTATTGCCTCTCCTGCGCCGCGATCATCAAACCTTGAAATCACGTGCTGGCTTGCGGAAATGAGGCGCGTCCATCCCTCACCCTGCGCCCAGGAGGTCCCCATGAACAAGAAACCCGAGGAGAAGTACACCGACCCCGAACTCCGCGAACGCCTCAAGGACGAGATCATGCAGTCCGATAAGGGCGGCGCTCCCGGCCAGTGGTCGGCGCGCAAGAGCCAGTTGCTCGTCCGCGAGTACGAGGCGCACGGCGGCGGCTACCTCGGCGAGAAGGACGAGGCGGCCCGCTCGCTCGAACACTGGACCGAGCAGGACTGGCAGACGGTGGACGGCGACGAACACGCCCGGCACGGGGACAGCGTGAGCCGCTACCTGCCCAGGGCCGTCTGGGAAGCCCTGACCCCCAAGGAGCGCCGCGAGGCCGAGCAGAGCAAGGTGAGCGGCTCGAAGGAGGGGGAACAGCACGTGGACTGGCCCCCCGCCGTCCGCCGCGCGATGGAGCGGTTCGAGAAGGAACAGGGCGGCAAGTAGGCCGGGTGGGCGACGGGATTGGGCTGCATACGTTTGACACCCCCTGCATCCCACGCTATCTTTTTCCCATCACCGCCCGAGAGGGCGGATTTTTTATGCCCACTCAGGCAAGGGGAACACCAACCGGAAGTCCGGCACCCCCAGCGTCAGGCGCGGGCGGGCCTGGACGAGGGACGGGGACAGGCCGTCCGCGTGCAGGACGGTGAGGCGAGCGGGACTGACGTGCCCGGTCGCACTCGGCGTGGTCAGGAGCCAGCCTGAGCCTCCGTCCAGGGCAGGCTGCGCGAGCGTTCGCAGCGCAGCGGGGATGGGCGCGGTGGTCACGGGCAGGCTCCGTCTCCCCGTGCGAAAGGCGAGGTGCGCGACCGCCTGCCCGTCCTCCCCGGTCACGCGCACCTGGCCGCGCCCCGGCTCCCCTTCCCACTCGAACCGGGCAAGACGTTTGGGGATGCCCCAGTTGCGGCGGCCCCACTCCACGCTCTCGCGCGTGCTGACGAGGGTGGACCGGACCCTTGGGCGCGGCCCGGCGGGGCTGGCAACCGGGGCCTCCACCCACAGCAACTCGTCGTAGGGGCCGACGGGAGAAGACACGTAGCGCAGCAGCATCAGCACCCCGAGCGGGGAGCCCGGCGCGGGGGCGTAGAGCGCGACGAGGCCGTGCCCGCGCAGCGTCCAGGGGGGCGGCGTCATGGGGGCAGGGTACGCGCTAGGCTGCCCGCCATGCTCAAGCACGTCTCCTTCCTGACCCGGGACCTCACCGCCACCCTCGCCTTCTACGGGCGGCTGGGCGGCGTGGTCGAGAAGGACGTGGCGACCCCCGAGGGCTTCCGGCGCGGCGTGGTACGGCTGGGGGAGGGACGGCTCCAGTTCTTCCAGATCGAGGGAGAAGGACCCGCCCCGCACGGGCACTGGGCCGAACACGTCGCCCTGCACGTCCCCGGCCTGCGGGACCTCCTTGCTGGATTGCGCGCCTCGGGCGTGACCGTCACCCGGGGTCTCCAGCCCAGCCCCGGCGGGCGGGACATGGCCTTCGTGCTCGACCCGGACGGGCGGCAGGTGGAGCTGCTGGAGGCGGAAGGATGAAAGCGGGAGGCAGATGGCTCAGGAACGCTCCCACCTTCTGCCCCCCGTCTACGGCCCTTCCGTGTACACCCGGCTGGGGTAGTAGTACTTCTCCAGCGCCAGCTTGCCCAGGGCGACGACGGGCACGGCGAGCAGCGCCCCGACGAAGCCCAGCAGGGACGCCCCGACCAGGATGGCGATCAGCACGGTGACGGGGTGCAGGTCGGTGGTCCGGCTGAGGATGTAGGGGCTCAGGAAGTTGCTCTCGATCTGGTTGGCGGCGACGAAGATCACGATCACCAGCAGCATCTTGACCCAGCCGAAGGGGAGGGCGAGCAGCAGGGCGGGCGTCGCGCCGATGATCGGGCCCAGGTACGGCACGATGTTGAAGGCCCCGGCCAGGAAGCCGATGGCGGCGGCGCTGGGAATGCCGATCAAGGTGAGGCCCAGCCACACGAACACGCCGATGAAGACGGCGATCACCAGTTGCCCGCGCACGTAGCCGCCGACCGCCGTGCCGACCAGCCCGGTGAACTCCAGCACGCGCGGTTGCCAGGGCCGGGGGAAGGCGTGCAGCAGGGCGGCATTGACCCGGCTGTAGTCCAGCATCAGGTACACGGCGAGCAGCAGGCTCAGCACGACCTGGCCGAGAACGCCGCCGATGGAGATCAGGCTGTTGAAGACCGTGCCGGTGGAACTCAGCAGGTTTTGCAGGATCGGGACGATGTTCTGCCCCAGGTTCTGCAAGGAGCCCTGGATGGCCTCGGTGAGCCGCGCCCGCACGTTTTCCGTTCCGGGGATGCCGCGTGCGCCCACCCAGTCGAAGACGCCGTTGAGCAGGTCGTTCAGGCGACCCACCTGCGAGGGCAGGCCCGTGAGCAGGGCGATCAGTTGGGTGGACACGGTGACGACCAGCGCCGCCGCCAGCGCGAAGATGCCGACAAAGAGCAGCAGCACGAAAAAGACGCCCAGGCCGCGCTTGACCCGCCCGCGTTCCAGCCAGTTCAGCAGCGGGTTGGCGAGGTACGCGATCAGGTACCCCACCGCGAACACCACCACCACCGTCCTGACCTGGCCGAACAGGCGGTACAGAGCGTAGAAGAGCAGCAGGAACACGGCCGCGCGAACCCACGGGCTGCGCCACACGTACTGGAAAGCGTTGAGTGGTTTGGGGGGCGCAATCATGCCGCCCATCATATGAACTCCTGGGCTGGGGCGCCGCCAAGGGTTACAGACCGGACCTTTGGCACCGCCCCACTCTGCTACAGTGACCCCATGACGTTCACCTGTTGCCTCCCCTAGCGGTGAAGCAGCGATCCTGCCGCCGCGCCCCCCCCTCGATGTGGCGCGGCGGCTTTCCTTTGTTCCCCCGAGAGGATTGCCCATGACGCAAGTTCCCGGATCACCCGACCCCGACCTCTTCCTGTACGACACCATGCAGCGCCAGAAGGTGCGCTTTATCCCCACCACGCCGGGCCGGGTAGGCATGTACCTGTGCGGGCCGACCGTCTACTCCGACGCGCACCTCGGGCACGCCAAGAAGGAGGTCGCCTTCGACGTGATCCGCCGGGCGCTGATGCACTTCGGGTACGCGGTGCGCTACGTCACCAACGTGACCGACGTGGGCCACCTCCAGAACGACTCCGACGACGGCGAGGACAAGCTGCTCGCCCGAGCGCGGCTGGAGAGCCTCGAACCGATGGAGGTCGCCGACAAGTACTTCTGGTCGTTCAACCGCGACATGGACGCCCTGAACGTCCTCAAGCCCAGCATCAACCCCCGCGCGACCGGCCACATCCCCGAGCAGATCAAACTGATCGAGGAGCTGATCGGGCGCGGCCACGCCTA
This sequence comes from Deinococcus aestuarii, assembly GCF_018863415.1. NCBI lineage: Bacteria > Thermotogati > Deinococcota > Deinococci > Deinococcales > Deinococcaceae > Deinococcus > Deinococcus aestuarii. Next base: position 115,954 of record NZ_JAHKSN010000011.1, read on the forward strand.
CGAGGCGAACGGCAGCGTCTACTTCGACGTGCGGAGCTGGCCCGGGTACGGCAAGCTCTCGGGGCGCAGGCTCGACGACCAGGAGGAGGGCACCCGCGAGGAGGTGCGAGAGGAGAAGCGCGACCCGCGCGACTTCGCCCTCTGGAAGCGGGCGGAAAGCGGCCACATCATGCGCTGGGAGTCGCCGTGGGGGGTCGGCTTTCCCGGCTGGCACATCGAGTGCAGCGCGATGAGCCTGAAGTACCTCGGCGAGGGCTTCGACATCCACGGGGGCGGCCTCGACCTCCAGTTCCCGCACCACGAGGCGGAGATCGCGCAATCGGAGGCGGCGGGGCATCCTTTCGCCCGCTACTGGATGCACAACAACATGCTGACCATCGGCGGCGAGAAGATGAGCAAGAGCAAGGGCAACTTCACCACCGTCCGCGACGTGCTCGAACGCCACGACCCGATGGTGGTGCGCTTCCTCCTCGTGTCGAGCCACTACCGCTCGGTCACCGAGTTCAGTGGCGCCGCCTTCGAGAGCGCCCGCAGCGGGTACCGACGTCTCTCGGAGGCCCTGCACGAGGTCGAGCGCCGCCTGCCCTCGGCCCCGGACCGTCCCGACCCGGCCCTGCTGGCGAACATCGGGGGCCATGTGCGGGAGTTCGAGGACGCCCTGCGCGACGACTTCAACACGCCCCGGGCAATTGCCGCCCTCTTCGGCCTGACGACCGACGTGAACGCGGCGCTGAACGGTGGGGAGGTCGGGCGGGAGGCGCTGGAGGCGGCGCGGGACGCCTACCGCACCCTCGGTGGGGACGTGCTCGGGCTCTTCGCGGAGGGCGGCCCGGCCAGAGAGGACGACACGCCGGTCGTGGGCGCGCTGATGGAGCTGGTGCTCAAGGCGCGGCAGAACTACCGCCTGAACAAGCAGTACGCCCAGGCCGACGAACTGCGCGAGACCCTGAGCGCGGTCGGCGTCACGGTGGAAGACACCAAGGATGGGCCGCGCTGGCGGCGCTGAGCCTCTCCCGGCAGGATGTCAGAACATTGTCAGAGCCCCCTGCCTATCCTGAGGGCGAGTGGTGAACCTTTCACCCTCTTCCCTCCCCGCTGAAGACGCGCCACCCCTCCCCGGCGCGTCTTCTGGCTGTGGCGTGGGGCAAATAAACGCCGGGTCACCCCCGCCTCACCCGTGCGGGGGGCGCGGCGGTAGACTCGCCCCATGCTGCCCCTCGTCAAGCAGGTGCTCGACAATTTCAACTTCGACGTGGACCCGGCCCTCTCCGAAGACGAGAATATCGAGGAGGTCATCAAGAGCGCGGCCCTGCTCTCGGGCGCGATTGCCGTTGAGCCCGTCCCCTTCGCCGACATCCTGCTCATCACGCCCCTTCAGGCCAAGATGGTGCTGCACATCGGCAAGATCTACGGCTTCGACATCAACCCCGCCCGCGCCCGCGAGATCGCGCAGGAACTCGGCGCCACCGTCGCCTACGGGGTCCTGGCCCGTCAGGTCATGCGCGGGCTCGCCAAAATCGCCCTGCCCGTCATCGGCGGCCTGATCACCGCTCCCGCCGTGTACGGCTGGACTTTCGCGCTAGGCCGGGTCGCGCAGCGGTACTTCGAGCAAAAGCGCGCGGGCCTTCCCTTCGAGCGCAGGGAGCAGGTCCGCGTGGTGCAGGAGGCCAAGGAGCAGACCCGCCGCGTGCTGCCCAGCGCGCAGGACTTCAGCGACCTTGCCTCCGAGTTGCGCCGCCGCGCCGAGGACAAGCAAAAAGGACAGGGCACCGACCCCCGGAACCTGAACTGAGGAAGGGCTTTTAGGCGGCCCGGGCAACACGTACCCGGGCCGCTCGGCTTTGGTTGGCCTGGAGTGGTCCGGCCTCTACCCTGGGTGCCTATGGTTTGGTCACTGGAGAACTGGGACGGCTCCTGGCTCGTTATCCCCGACCTGCACGGGCACGGGGCGCGGTTGCGGGCGGCGCTGGACGTGGCGGACCGGACCTTTCCGGCCGCCCGCCTGATCTTCCTGGGTGACCTGATCGACGACTCGCCCCGCAGGCGGGAGGCAAGGCGAGCTGCAACCAATCCAGGCGGCGCCGACGACTCGCGCGAGGTGCTTGCAACGGTCCGCACCCTCGTCGAGTCGGGCCGGGCCGAAGTCCTGCTCGGCAATCACGAAGCTATGGCCGCTGCCGCCGTGCTGGACGACGACCGCGCGCTGATGAACCTGTGGTGGAAGGTCGGTGGGCGCGAGGCCGCCGCGTCCTACGGCTGGAATGGCAAGGGGGACGCGGGCGCCCTGGCGGGGGACTTGCGCTGGCTCAGGGAACACGGGCGGCTGTGGCTGGAGGTCGGTCCACCGGAGGCACAGGTCCTGTTCTCGCACGCCACCCGCCCCGGTCCGAAACGCCTCGCCAGCGGAAAGAACCGCGCCGCCGACCTCTGGCCCAGCGACGCGGACGACGACGTGGTGTGGTTTCCCCTCGCGTTGCCCGGCGACCCCTCCACACGGCGACTCCACCCCTTGCCCGGGGGTTTCCGTGCGAGTGTCCACGGACATATGGAAACACCGGACCTCCACCAGATTCCCGACGATGAGGGGAAAGCCGCCCTTCAGATCGACCTGCATCCCGGCAAGGGGAAGCTGTGTTTGCTGCACATCGGCGGAGACGGAGAGATGAGCCCACACAGCCGTCAGGTCTGATTGATCTCCCCCGTTACGGGCCCTCCGACGGCGAAGACTCCCACACCCTTTCGGCGTGGGAGGCCGTGAAACCCTCCTCAGTCCAGCAGCGGGTAGTCGGTGTAGCCCCTCTCCTCGCCCTGGTAGAAGGTGGCGCGGTCGGGGGCATTCAGGGGCGCCCCATGGCGGAAGCGCTCGGGCAGGTCGGGGTTGGCGATGGAGGCGGACCCGAAGGACACGAGGTCCGCGTGCCCCCGCTCGATGATCCAGTTCGCCCCCCGGAGGTCGTGGAAGCCGCCGTTCGCCATCACGGCCCCACCGAAGGTCCGGCGCACGAGCGGGAGCAGGGTGCGTTCTGGCAGCGACTCACCGCGCGTAGGCCCAAACTCGGCGACATGGACGTAACCGAGCCCCAGGGCGCTCAGCTCCTCCAGCAGCCGGGTGTACGTCGCCTCCAGGTGCTCGTCGCCGATCTGGGCAGCGCTCCCGGTGGGCGAGATGCGGTAGCCGACCCGCTCCGGCTCCCAGACCTCCAGCACGGCGCGCGTGACCTCCAGCGGGAGGCGCAGGCGGTTTTCGAGGGAGCCGCCGTACTCGTCGGTGCGGGCGTTGCTCCCCGTCAACAGGAACTGTTCGAGCAGGTAGCCGTTCGCCCCGTGAATCTCCACGCCGTCGAAGCCCGCGTCCCTCGCGTTCTGGGCGGCCTTGCGGTAGTCGGCGACGAGGCCGGGAATCTCGGCGGTCTCCAGGGCGCGCGGCGTCACGAACGGGTGGAAGCCGCCGTCGTAACTCTTGTCGGGCGGCCCCGCCGGGATGGCGCTGGGGGCCACGGGCGTTTCGCCGTTCAGGTAATCGGGGTGGGAGAGCCGCCCGACGTGCCACAGTTGCAGGTAGATATGCCCGCCCCGCGCGTGGACCTCCTCCGTGATTGCCCGCCAGCCCGTCACCTGCTCGGGGCTGTAGATGCCGCTCGTGCGCGGGTAGCCCTTGCCCACCGGACTGATCTGCGAGCCCTCGGTCAGGATCAGGCCGAAGCCCGCCCGCTGCGCGTAGTAGTCCCGCACGAGCGCGCCGGGCACGTCCGTCCCCTCATCGGCGCGGCTGCGGGTCAGGGGGGCGACCACCATGCGGTTTTTCAGCTCGTTCGGCCCGAGGCGAAAGGGCGTCAGCACCGTTGGGGTGGAGGTGGCCGTGTCCGACTTCGATTCCAGTGTGGTCATCGGTGGTGCTCCTCTCTTGAGCAGCGAGTATGACCGCGCTCCCCAGGGCGGATTGCAAATCACACCGCTTTATGAAATGAAGTATGAGCGCTGTGCCTGCCGCTTGACCCCTGCCGCTCACCTGCGGCAGACTTTCTACAGGCGTTGATCCGCAGGAGTACCGCAGCGGTCACCCACGAGCGAGCCTGAGACGGTGAGAGTCAGGCGGGCAGAGGTGCGGGAAGGGCGGCGGGGAGCTGAATCAGACACAAAAGTGCCGGTGTGGGCCGACTGCCCCACTCGGAACTGGGGTGGAACCGCGTAGATACCTGCGTCCCCAGGCGAGCCTTCGCCGGGGCCGTTTTCTTTTCCCGGTGAGGGCGGGAAAGGAGAGGTTATGCCCGCACAGTCGATGGAAGAACTCGTCAGCCTCTGCAAGCGCCGGGGATTCATCTTTCAGGGCTCCGAGATTTACGGCGGCCTGCAAGGTTTTTACGACTACGGCCCCCTCGGCGTGGAGCTGAAGAACAACCTCAAGGCCGCGTGGTGGCGCACGAACGTCTACGAGCGCGACGACATGGAGGGCCTGGACGCCTCCATCATCATGCACCGCCTCGTCCTGCGCCACTCCGGCCACGAGGCCACCTTCAGCGACCCGATGGTGGACAACAAGAAGAACAACAAGCGCTACCGCCTCGACCATCTGGTGAAAGACCAGAAGCCGGACGTGATCGCGCGGGTGGCCGAAGGCATCGGCGAGAGCGTCGAGAACTTCGCGGCGGTGGTGGCGGCGCTTGTCAAAAACCCGAGTCAGGCTTCTCAAGCCCTGATCGCCGCGGGCGTGCGCGACCCCTTCTCCGGCGAGGTGGGCGACTGGACGGCTCCGAAGCCCTTCAACATGATGTTCAAGACGACCATCGGCCCGGTCGCCGACGAGGACAGTTACGGCTACCTGCGGCCCGAGACGGCGCAGGGGATTTTTACCAACTTCAAGAACGTGGTGGACTCGACCAGCCGCCGCCTCCCCTTCGGCATCGCGCAGATCGGCAAGGCGTTCCGCAACGAGATCACGCCGCGCAACTTCATCTTCCGGGTGCGCGAGCTGGAGCAGATGGAGATCGAGTTCTTCTGCGTCCCCGGTACCGACGAGGACTGGCACGAGAAGTGGCTCCAGGCCCGCCTCGCCTGGTGGGAGGCCCAGGGCGTGCCGCGCGAGAAAATCCAGATTCTCGACGTGCCCAAAGAAGACCTGGCCCACTACTCCAAGCGCACCTACGACCTGATGTACGACTATCCCACTCTGGGTTACGAGGAGATCGAGGGCATCGCCAACCGCACGGACTTCGACCTGGGCTCGCACACCAAGGCGCAGGGTGAGTTGGGTCTCCAGGCCCGGGTGGAGGAGAATGCCGACTCCATCGCCAAGCTGACCATCCCCCACCCCGAGACCAACAAGCCCGTCGTGCCCTTCGTGATCGAGCCGTCGGCGGGCGTGGACCGCGCGATGCTGGCCGTGCTGAGCGAGGCGTTCACCAAGGAGACGCTGGAGAACGGCTCGGAGCGCATCGTCCTCAAGCTGAGGCCCCACCTCGCGCCGATCAAGGTGGCCGTCATCCCCCTCGCCCGCAACCGCGAGGAGATCACCACGGTCGCCAGGGCGATCAAGGCCGAGCTTCAGGGCCTGGGCCTGGGCCGCGTGCTGTACGAGGACAGCGGCAACATCGGCAAGGCCTACCGCCGCCACGACGAGGTGGGCACGCCCTACTGCGTAACGGTGGACTTCGACACCGTGGGCAAGGGGGAGGACGCGAGCCTGACCGACACCGTGACGGTGCGTGACCGCGACACCTTGCAGCAGGAGCGGGTGAAAATCAGCGAGTTGGCGGGGTGGATTCAGGGGCGGCTGAGGTAGGCGGCCAGCTTCCAGCCGCCAGAAACCAGCAGGAACAGTGAGCAGAAGCCCTCGCCTTGTGCGGGGGTTTTTGTTGGAGCGGTTTCTCAGGGGAGACGACGGCTCAAAGGTGGGAGGGGCGAGGGAGACGAGGGCAGGCATCTTGCTGGCGGTGGGGTTGGTCACACGCCCCCCCTCCCAGCCTCCCCCACGAGGAGGGAGGAGCAAAAAGAGCAAGGGCTTTTGCGCTTTCAAACCGTCAATCTGCACGCCCTCTGATTGCCGGTGATTGAACGCTCCTGGCCCACGGCCCCGCCTTGCTCGCGCAGCGAGACGGTGGGTAAGCCGATGGGATGCGACAAGACCACACCTTGCGCTCAGAAGAACCCGTCCACCCGCGCTGTCCGTATGCCCTTGCCCAGCGCAGCGCCGCTCCCCCTGCCCCCTCTGGGGGGAGGGGGCTGGGGGGTGGGGGCCAACCGTCGCAAGACACCCGGCCAACAACAGAAGCCAGTTCTCCACCCAGAAAACCAACCAAGGTCCCCACCACACCCCCACCCGCTTTCCCCTACCCTGAACCCATGACCCCTCCCGACCTCCCCACCCTCCGCGCCCTGGACGCCCGCGACCCCCTGGCCTCCAAGCGCGCCGAATTCCTGATCCCCGACGGCGTGACCTACCTCGACGGCAACAGCCTCGGCGTACTGCCCGCCCGCGTGCCCGAGCGGGTGGAGAAGGTGGTGCGCGAGGAATGGGGCCAGAACCTCATCCGCTCGTGGAACACGCACGGCTGGATCGACCTCCCCGCCCGAGTCGGCGCCCGCATCGCCCGCCTGATCGGCGCGGACGCGGACGAGGTGGTGGCTGCCGACAGCACGAGTGTCAACCTGTTCAAGGTGCTCGCAGCGGCGATGCACGTCAGCGCGGGACGGGACCCCAGCCGCCGCGTGATCCTCGCCGACGAGGGCAACTTCCCCACCGACCTCTACATCGCCCAGGGATTAGCCGGATTGGTCGGAGAGGCGAGGGCGGAGGTGTGGCTGGTGTCTACGGAAGCCATCGCGGACGCCGTGGACGACGACACCGCCGTCGTCATGCTCACGCAGGTCGATTACCGCACGGGTGAGCGCCACCACCTGCGCGAGATGACCCGGCACGTCCACGAGCGCGGCGCCCTCATCATCTGGGACCTCGCCCACAGCGCCGGGGCCTTCCCGGTGGACCTGAACGGGGCGGGGGCGGACTTCGCGGTCGGGTGCGGGTACAAGTACCTCAACGGGGGGCCGGGGGCGCCCGCCTTCCTGTACGTCGCCCGCCGTCACCAGCCCCACGCGCCGAACGTGCTCAGCGGGTGGATGGGTCACGCCTCCCCCTTCGAGTTCACTTCGCGCTACACGGGCGCGTCCGGCATCCGGCAGTACCAGACGGGCACCCCGAGCATCCTGGGCCTGAGTGCCCTCGACGCCGCGCTGGAGGTCTTCGGGGACGTGGACCTCGCCCAGCTCCGTGAGAAGTCGCTGGGCCTCACCCGCACCTTCATCGAACTGATGCGGCCCCTCTGCGCCCGGCACGGCTTCCGCCTCGTCACCCCCGAGGACGACGAACGGCGCGGCAGCCAGGTCAGCTATGCCCACCCGCACGGCTACGAGGTCATGCAGGCCCTCATCGCGGCGGGGGTGATCGGCGACTTCCGCGCGCCGAATCTGCTGCGCTTCGGCTTCACGCCGCTGTACACCAGCCACGAGGACGTGTGGCACGCCGTCCAGACCCTCGACACCATCATGCGGGAGGGCCGCTGGCAAGACGCCCGCTACGCCGAGAGGAACGCGGTGACCTGAGATGACCCACACCCCCGACCCCGACTCCCCGGAACGGGCCCAGGCCGACTTCACCCGCTCGCTCTCCTACGGCGACTACCTGCACCTCGACACGCTGCTGGGCGCGCACCAGCCGCTCACGGGCGCCCACGACGAACACCTCTTCATCGCCGTCCACCACGTCTCGGAGGTCTGGCTGCACCTCATCAACGTGGAGTTGCGGGCGGCGATGCGCGATCTGGAGGCGGGCGTGGTGGACGCGCCGCTCAAGGGCCTGACCCGGGTGGTGCGGGCGCTGGAGCAACTGACCCAGGCGTGGGAGGTCCTGAAGACGATGACGCCCGCCGACTACCTCCAGTTCCGGGGGGCCTTCGGGGCGGCGTCCGGCTTTCAGTCGGCGAACTACCGCACGATGGAGTTCCTGCTCGGGAACCGGCACGCCGCACTCCTGCGCCCGCACGCGCACCGTCCGGACATCCACGGGCCGCTCGAAGCCGACTTCCACGCGCCCAGCCTCTACGACCTCGCCCTGCACCTGCTCGCCGAACGCGGTCTGCCTGTCCCCGACGAGGTGCTGCACCGCGACCGCACCCTGCCGCCCACCCCCCACCCCGAGGTGCTGGCGGCGTGGCTGACCGTCTACCGCGATACCGAGCGGTACTGGGAGCTGTACGAACTCGCCGAGAAGCTGCTCGACGTGGAGGACAACTTCCGCCGCTGGCGCTACAACCACCTCACGACGGTGGAGCGCACCATCGGTTTCAAGACGGGCAGCGGGGGCACGAGCGGCGCCGGGTACCTGCGCCGGGCGCTGGAGACGGTGCTGTTTCCCGAGCTGTGGCAGGTGCGGACGGCGTTGTGAGGAAGAAGGAAAACCGCCCCCACACGAGGTGAAGGCGGAGCGAAAGCGCCGACGTTCCTACCCCTCGTCCCGGCGCTCGCCGTACTTGCCCTCCAGGTAACGGCGGTGGGCGTCGAGGGTTCGGGCCTGCGCCCTTTGCCGCTCGCGGACGACCCCGCTCATCCGGCGCTCGATCAGGGCGAGCTGGCCGAGGAGCAGGCGGTCGGCCTCGGGCGTGCGGGGGGCGGCGCGGTAGGTCCGCAGGAGTTCGGGCAGGTCCTCGCGGGCGGCCTGCCGGGCGTCGAAGGCGTCGCGGCCCAGCGAGAGGTCGTTCGCCGTCACCCGCAGGGCGTCGCGGGTGGCGATCACGGTCGCGTGGAGGGCGGTGCGGGTAGAAGACGGCAGGGCACGCTCGCTGCCCCTCAGAAGGGCGAGCAGCCCCGCCTCGTCGTCTGCCCCAGATGCCCTCCCCGACCCACCGGACGACTCCAGGGTCACGAGACCCTCCTGCTCCTCCCGGGCCCGGATGAGGAGGGCCGCCCGCCGCGCCGTCCACACCGCCCCGAGGGCGGCGAGCAGGAGGGTAAACCCCAGCAGCCACCCGGCGACGTCGCTCCCGAAAGCGGTGCCCACGCCGAGCAGCAAGAGCAGCGGCCCGAGCAGCAGGGCCCCCAGCACACCCAGCGCGATCAGCACGAGGAGGCCTGCCGCCCGCCGCGCCACACTCGCCCCGCGCCGCAGCGTTCCCCCCGGCCTTTCCCCCGGTCGCCCGGACGGCAACCACGGGTCCCGCCCCGAGAGGTCGAGGTTCGCCGGGGAGAGCCGCCGGGCGGGCCGAATCAGGTACCGCACCACCCGCGAGCCGGTGCGGGCGGCGGTGAAGACGGTGAGGGGATTCACGGGCGCCATGATTCTTCAGGGTACGCGGCGAACGCCGGGCCGGTTCCCGCACGCCTCACGTTCCCGGCTCCCCGGGGGCTTCGGGCGGCCCCTCTCCCCGCAGCTCCCGCACCCGGCTCGCCAGCGCCCGCCACGGCCCCAGTTGGAAGTGGTTGTGCCCCAGCGGACTCGTCGAGGGCAGCACCCACACCTCCGCCCCCTCCAGCGGCAGGAGGTGCGGGCCGTAGGGCAGCTTGCCGGTCGGCAGCCCCAGCGTCTCGGACGCGCCGCGCTTGGAGGTGAAGGCGACGACGGCAGGCCGGTAATGCCGAAGCTTGGCGCGCAGTGCGTCGGGGGCCCACGCCTCGCCGGGCAGGGCCGCGTCCACCCCGCTGTGCCGCTTCGCCACGTCCGTCAGGCCGATGCCGTACGTCGGCAGGGTCGGGTACTCGCGGGGGGCGAGTTGGCGCGGAGTCAGGCCGACCTCGTGCAGCACCCGCCAGAACTTGTTCTCGGGGTTGGCGTAGTACGCCCGCGCCCGCGCGCTGATGCGGCTCGGCGCGGTGCCCACCAGCACGAGCGTCAGGCCCTCCGCCAGCACGTCGGGGACGAGGTACCCCTCCCCCGCTGGCGGCTGGCCGCTGGACGCTGGCCGCCCATCGTCAATCGTCGTCGTACCGCTCCTCCTTAAAGGGGTCGCCGCGCATGTGGTAGCCGTTGCGCTCCCAGAAGCCGGGCTGGTCGGCGGCCATGAACTCCAGCCCGGTCAGCCACTTCGCGCTCTTCCAGAAATACAGGTGCGGCACGACGAGGCGCAGCGGCCCGCCGTGCTCGGCGTCGAGCGGTTCCCCGCCGAAGGTGTGGGCGAGCAGGTTCTCGGGCCGGGTGAAGTCTTCGAGGCTGAGGTTCGTCGTGTACCCGCCCACGCTGTGCTGCATGACGTGGGTGGCGCCCGGCTTGAGCTGGAGGTGTTCCATCAGGTCCACCACCCGCACGCCCGTCCAGGTCGTGTCGAGCTTGCTCCAGTGGGTCACGCAGTGGATGTCGTACGTCAGGGTGGTCTGCGGCAGGGCGAGGAGGTCTTGCCAGGTGAAGGTCTTCTCCTCCGCGAGGCCGAAGACGCGCACGACCACATCTCCCGGCGCGTAGTGCTGGGTGGGGCCGTAGGTCAGGACCGGGAAGCGGGTGGTGAGCGTCTGGCTGGGGGGCACCCGCCCGCCCATATCGCCTTCGGGTTTCTTGAAGAACTTGCCGAGCATGGGTGTATTTGACGGCCTGCGGGCGGCGGCGGTATGGGGACGCGCCACCTTTCCAGGCTCGGTGAAGGAATCCGCTAGGGGCACATGAGCGCCGCCCCAACCCACCCTCAAGCCCGGGGGTCAGAACGTCGTCAGAGGAATAGGTGTACACTGTACACCAAGACCGGGGCTTCCTCTCTTCCCCGGTATGCCATGCCCCGGTCAAGCGCCCGCTGCGGCGCGAGGAGACCCTGCATGAGACCAACCGATCAGGCCCGGCACGAGGTGGAGCGCGCCCGCTTTGCAGGCGACGTGCGCGACCTGCTGGCGATCCTGCGGCGCGAACCGAACGAGCTGCTGCCCTTCGACTGGGTGCGGCACCTCGCTCCGCAGGGCGAGCATTCGCTCGGGCTCCAGACCATTCCCGTCGAGCAGATCATCGGTTCGGTGGACCGGTACCGCGAGTTCGACCGCCACTACCTGCCCAAGGAGCGGCACCTAGACGAACGCTGGATCGGCGTTCGCTCCGCCCAGCTCCAGGGCAAGGAGCTGCCGCCCATCCAGGTCTACAAGGTGGGCGACGTGTACTTCGTCAAGGACGGCAACCACCGCGTCTCGGTCGCCCGCCGCCAGGGCCAGAAGTTCATCGACGCGCACGTCATCGAACTCGACGTGACCGTGCCGCCGGACGAGCACGACACCCTGCGCGACCTGATCATCAAGGGCGAGTACGCCCGCTTCCTGCACCAGACCAACCTCGACCGGGTGGTGCCGGGGCACCGCGAGATCCTCTTCACCACGCCGGGGCGTTACGACCGCCTGCTCGACCACATCCGCACCCGACAGTATTTCCTCGACCGCAAGCCGGAGCGCGCGGGGCTGCCGCCCGTCACCTGGGAGGAGGCGGTGGAGAGCTGGTACCGCCGCCTGTACCTGCGGGTGGTCGAGAACCTGGAAAAGCATGACGTGATGAGCCGCTTCCCGGGGCGCACGGAGGCCGACCTGTACCTCTGGATCATGGACCACCGCTACTTCCTGACCGGGAAGTACGGCCACGATGTCGGCAGCGAGGCGGCCACCCGCGACTTCCGCGCCCACCACGCCCCGCCCCTCTACAAGCGCGTCGGCCAGCGCATGAAGCTGCTCTTGCGCGGCCAGCTCGACCCGGCGACGTAATGCCCCCGGGGAGCGGCGGCTGGAGGTGAGCCCGGGGACAGACCCTCACCACCTCCAGCCGTTCTCTTGCTGGAACGCCACCGGAGCGCAAAAGGAAAAACCCCGCCCCGGGCGAGGTTCTTGCTGGTACGGAAGGGCAGATTTGAACTGCCGACCTCACGCTTATCAGGCGTGCGCTCTAACCAACTGAGCTACTCCCGTGTCTCACCTATCCCTCCGGACAAGCGGGTGACACTGTAGCAGCGGGGGGCCGGGGTGTCAACGCCGCCCCTCAGCCCGGAGTGACCTGCACGCCCCGCCAGAAGGCGACACGGCCCCTGATCTGCCGCGCGGCCTCCTTCGGCTCGGGGTAGAACCACGCGGCGTCGGGGTTCGTCTGGCCGTCCACCTCCAGGGTGAAGTAGCTCGCCGTCCCCTTCCACGGGCAGACGGTGTGGGTCGCGCTCGGCCTCAGGACGGCGGTGTCCACGCTCGCGCGCGGGAAGTAATGGTTGCCCTCCACGACCACCATGTCGTCCGACTCGGCGATGACCTGCCCCTGCCAGATCGCTTTCATGCCTCCAGGGTACGCGACGCGGATGAACCGTTGCCCAGTTGACAAGGGCGGCGGATGAATGCTCAATAGAGGTCAAATGAAACGTTTCCAACGGGTGGGGCGCGTCGGCGCCGTCACGGCCCTCACGATGTCTCTGTCCGCCTGCGGCCTCCTCAACCCGCCGGGGCCGGGGACGGGCACGCGCGACTGGCGCGACGACGTGATCTACTTCGCCATGACCGACCGCTTCGCCAACGGGAACACGGCGAACGACAACGGGGCGAACCAGCAGGGGGGCGACCGCGCCGACCGCACCAATCCCCTCGGGTGGCACGGGGGCGACTTCGCGGGGCTCAGGGCCAAGATCGAGGAGGGCTACTTCAAGCGGATGGGCTTCACCGCGATCTGGGTGAGCCCGGTCGTCGTGCAGGTGCCCGCCATCCCGGTGAACGACGGCCCCAACCAGGGCAAGCCCTTCGCGGGGTATCACGGCTACTGGGCCGAGGACTTCTTCAAGGTCGATCCGCACTTCGGCACGCTCGCCGAGTACAAGTCGCTCATCGAGACGGCGCACCGCAACGACATCAAGATCATTCAGGATGTGGTCGTCAACCACGCGGGCTACGACGCGACCCTGACGAAGACGCACCCCGAGTGGTTTCACACCCAGGCCGAGTGCGACGCGAGCACGAACAAGGAGGTCGACTGCCCCCTGGCGGGCCTGCCCGACTTCAAGCAGGAGTTGCCCGAGGTCACGAAGTACCTCAACGACTTCGTGACGTACTGGCGGGATCAGACGGGCATCGACGGCCTGCGGATCGACACGATGAAGCACGTGCCCGACAGCTACTGGACGCAGTTCTTCAAGGCTGGCGGCGCGGGCGATCCCTCCAAAATCTGGTCGGTCGGCGAGGTGTTCGACGGCAACCCGGCGCGGCTGGCGCACTTCGTGAACGACCTGGGCTCGCCGAGCGTGTTCGACTTCGCCCTGTACTACGGCATCAAAGATCAGCTTTCGAGCGCGGGGGGCGACCTGGGCCGCCTCGCGGACGTGTTCGCACAAGACGGCGTGTACCGGGACCCTACCCGCCTGACGACCTTTGTGGACAATCACGACGTGCGGAGATTTGTCAGCGAGGTGACCGAGCGGGGCGGCACCCCGGCGCAGGCCGCCGAGCGCCTCGACCTCGCGCTGAGCCTGCTCTACACCTCGCGCGGCACCCCGAGCGTCTACCAGGGCACCGAGATCGCGCAACCCGGATTGGGCGACCCCTACAACTACGTGCTCGGGCAGGGCAACCGCGAGGACATGAATTTCGCGGCGCTCGCGGGGAGCAGCCTCGACGAGCGGCTCGCGGCGCTGGCCGCCGCCCGGTCCAAGTACCGGGTCCTCACGCGCGGCGCCCAGCAGGAGCTGTGGCGTCCGAACGGGGGCGCGTCCATCTTCGCCTACCGCCGGGTGGCGACGGACGGGAAGGGCGGGCAGCCCGTCGTCGTCGTGATGAACAACGGGGACACGCCGGTGGACCTCGCCACACTGGGCGGGGGCGGCATTCCCCTGCTGGGCACCTTCGGGGCTGGGACACTCACCGAGATCACCGGGCGGGCCAGCGGCCTCTCGGTCAGCGGCGGCAGGCTCGTCGGCACGGTCCCCGCCCGCAGCGCCCTCGCGGTGACGGCTCCGGCGGGAAGCGGCGGGGCGGGAACGGTCAACCCCGGCCTCCCCGAGGTCACGGGCCTGAACGCGCAGGCGGGGGACAACGCCGTGCAACTGACCTGGACGGCCTCCACCGACGCCAGCGTGACGGGCTACCGCGTCTACGCGCGTTCGGGCGGCGGGCAGGAACGGCTGCTCAACTTCGCGCCATTGCCGAAAGACCAGACGAGTTACCTCGCCCCCGGCGTCACGAACGACGTGGAGGCGACCTTCCGGGTGGTCACGGTGGACGCGCAGGGGGCGGAGAGCCGGGGGGCGAGCGTCAAGGCCACGCCGAGCAGCAAGAACACGGTCAAGGTGACGTTCACCGTGGACGCCCGCAGCCAGGGGAACGGGCCGATTGAACTTCGCCGCTTCGACACCGGCTCGCAGGTCGAGTACCCGATGACGCAGGTCAGCCGGGGCGTCTGGAAGACGGACATCGACCTCCCCCTCTTCCGCGAGGTGAAGTTCAAGTTCGGCAACGACGGCGCAGGGGCGAAGAACAGCGGTTACGAGGGGCCAGGCCAGAGCGACCGCTCGTCCATCGTGGGAACCAACAACAACACCTACAGCGGCACCTACGACTTCATCAGCCAGCCCGTGCCGCCGACGGTCGAGGGCCGGGTCACGGGGGCGGGCAGCCCGCTGGGCGCGGCGCTCGTCACCGCGACGACGGCCAACCCCGACCTGAACTACGCGATCACCTTCCCCGACGGCACCTACACCCTCTTCGCCCCGGCGGGCGCGCAGACCCTCAAGGCGACGGCGGAGGGCTACGCCGAGGCGACCCGGCAGGCGACCTCGCCGGGGACGGGGGCGGACTTCGACCTCACCCGCGCGTCCCAGGGCGGGCCGGTCGTCGGCAAGTACACGCTCGACGGCGACCTCAGCGACTGGACGGTGCCCAAGGTGAGCGCGCAGAGCCCGAATGCCGGAGTGTTCGGCCCGGACAACAACTGGCTCAGCCTGCTTGCCGACAGCGACAGTCAGTACCTCTACCTCGCCTACACCTACCGGGTCTCGGGCAACAGCGCCATCGTGTACCTCGACACGGGGACGGGCGGCGCGGCGCAGGCCGACAAGTTCGAGGCGTGGAAGCAGGCGGCGACCTTCGGCGGGGGGATGGCGGGGGCAGACGCCTTCGTCGCCCGGTACGAGAACCAGCCCGCGCAACTGCGGCTGGTGCAGAGCGACACGGCCACTCCGGAGGTCGCCACGACCGCCTACTCCGTCGCCACGCGGGGCACCCTGCCCGCCCAGACGATGGAGCTGGCGATTCCCTGGGCGGCGCTGGGGCTGGGCGGCCCGCCCGCGAGCGGGGTCAACGTGGTGGGCGGCATCTTCGGCGGGGCGGGATACGGGGCGGGCGACATCATTCCCGACGCGGGCAGCACGCCCCCCGGCGCGAACACCACCGGGACGGAGGCGGAGAGTCGGCGCGCGACCTTCACGGCCCCCCTCAACGTGAGGTAACCCCTTACACTGGGCGCGACGCGGGAGGCTTCCACGCCGGGGCCTCCCGCCGCTCTGCCTGGCCCGCGCCAGCCTGACACCGGGCTGACAAAGCGGCGGAGAATGGGAGGGGATTGTCATGGTGCTGTCAAGATTCATGCCGAAAAACCCGCAGTTCAGCGCGAAATTCGCCGAGGCTGCCCGCAACGCTCACGCCACCGCCCAGGCCCTGGTGGACCTGCTGGAGAACTACACCGACGTGGAGGCCAAGGTGAGCCGGGTGCGCGACCTCGAACACGAGGGCGACCGCATCACGGGCGAGATCACGAACATGCTCGCCGCGTCCTTTATCGTGCCCTTTGACCGCGAGGACATCATCGCGCTGAACGACGAACTCGACGACCTCGTGGACGACATGGAGGACGCCGCCCGCAAGCTCAGCCTCTACGGGATCGAGCGTCCCCTGCCGCAGATGGCGCAGCTCGCCCGGGTGGTCGAGCGGCAGTGCGCCCTGCTGGCCCAGGGGATGCCGCTGATCGAGGACTCGGGGCGGATTCAGGAACTCGCGGGCCTCGCGCGGCAGATTCGCACGCTGGAGGACGAGGGCGACACCATCAGCGACGAGGTGCAGCGCCAGCTCTACGTGGGCGTCACCGACGTGCCGGGCATGATCCGGGCGATGCGCGGCGGCGAGATCGTGAACCTGATCGAGGACGCCTCCGACCAGGCGCAGCGGGTGGCGAAGACCGTCGAGAGCATCCTGCTCAAGAACGCGTGAAGCGGGGCCTGTGACGCATGGAAGCAGCCCTGATCGGTTTCGTCGCCATCATCGCGCTGGCGCTCGCCTTCGACTTCATCAACGGCTTTCACGACACCGCCAACGCCATCGCCACCTCGGTCGCCACCAAGGTGCTGACCCCCGCGCAGGCCATCGCCATGGCCGCGATCCTGAACGTGGTCGGGGCGCTCGCGGGCACGGCGGTCGCCAAGACCATCGCCACCGACATCGTGCCGCAGCAGTACGCCACCCTGGGCCTGACGGGGGCGGCCCTCCTGAGCGCGATCATCTGGAACCTCTTCACCTGGTGGAGGGGGCTGCCGAGCAGTTCCAGCCACGCGCTGATCTTCAGCCTGGTGGGGGCGGGTGTGGCGGCGGGCGGCTGGGGCATCATCATCCCCCGGGGGGTCCAGAAGACCCTGATTGGGCTCGTGACGAGTCCGGCGCTGGGCTTTCTCGTGCCCATCGTGTTCATGGCGCTGCTGTCGTGGCTGGTGCTGCGCCTGATGCGCCCGCGCACCGTCACGCGCACTTTCCGCTGGCTCCAGATCGGCTCGGCGGCGTTCATGGCCTTCTCGCACGGCGGCAACGACGCGCAAAAAGCCATGGGCATCATGACCTTCGCGCTCAGCGCCTACCTGGGCACCCAGGTCAGCGAGGTGCCGTTGTGGATCATCCTCTCGGCGGCGCTGGCGATGGGCCTGGGCACGTCGGTGGGCGGCTGGCGCATCATCAAGACGATGGGCTTCAAGGTCGTGGACCTCAAACCCGTGGACGGCTTTGTCGCCGAGGCGAGCGCCGCCGCCATCATCGTAGGGGCCACCCACCTGGGCATCCCGGTGAGCACCACCCACACCATCAGCACCTCGATCATGGGCGTGGGCACCACCAAGGGCTTCAAGAAGGTCAAGTGGCAGGTCGCCGGGCGCATCGTGCAGGCGTGGGTCTTCACGATTCCCGTGTGCATCGCGCTGGGCTGGGCGATTCACAAGCTGATGCTGCTGACGCTGGGGATTTGAGGGGGAAGCGGTCAGCGAGGACAGAGGGGGGCGTTCCCGGGGAGGGGCGCCCTCTCCGTTCGGTTGGGGCGCACCGGTGCGGGAGGGCTCCGGACGGCCCGCTACACGACGGCGCATGTTGAGCGCCCTTCTCCTCATCGTCCTGGCTCTGGCGCTGCTCGCGGGGCTGCTGGCGACCCGGCCCCGGGGTGGAGCGCCGCGGGCCTCATCCACGGGCAGGACGGCCGAGCTGTTCTGGGAGGAGAAGGTGCTCCGGCAGACGCGCGGCAACCGTGGAGCGATGGAACGCGCCGTCACGGCCAAACGCCGAAACCATCCCCGCGCCTCCCGGGCGGCCCTCCTGGAGATGGACCACGACGAGTACGTCCGGGACCGCAACCGCTCGTGAGTCTCTAGCTCCCGACCCGCTCCCGGCTCGCCCACAGCTCCACCAGCCCGCGCAGGGTCAGCGTCTCGTCGTAGTGGTCGATCTCGCGGCAGATGCCCTCGACGGTGCGGGCGAAGCCCCCGGTGGCGACGGCGACGGCGGGGCCCGGCAATTCGGCGCGGATGCGGCGCAGCAGGCCGTCCACCATCTCGGCGTACCCGAAAACGAGGCCCGATTGCAGGGCGTGGACGGTGTTCTTGCCGATGGCGGTCCTCGGCGCTTCGAGGGCAATGCGCGGCAGCTTGGCAGCGCGGGTGAACAAGGCGTCGGCGCTCACCTGCGCGCCCGTGGCGAGGATGCCGCCGATGAACCGCCTCCCCCGCCCGATCACGTCGAAGTTGGTGCTGGTACCGAAATCCACGACGACGGCGTACTCGTGGGCACCCAGATACCGCTCGGCCCCGAAGAGGTTGCATAGCCTATCCGCTCCGATGGCGTCGGGCTGGTCGAGTTCGACCCGCACGTCGGGGAGGCTGGCCGCGCTGACCTCGAAGGGCTCGACCCCGAAGTGACGGCGCAGCGCCAGCGCGTAGTTCTGGCCGACCGGGGGCGCCACGCTGCTCAGGACGGCGGCGCGGGGAGGCCCGGCGCCCGCCAGGGTGAACAGGCCGTGGAGTTGCAGCGCGAGGTCGTCCGGCAGCACGTCACGGTTGGTCCGCACGCGCCAGGTGTGGGTGAGGTTCAGGCCCTCTTCGGCGAGCCCCAGGACGGTGCTCGTGTTGCCGATGTCCACGGCGAGCAGGGGAAAGGAGGCGGGCACGCGGGCATTCTAGGACACGCGGTTTTCACCCCGGCCCACCTCCGGGTCGGGTCCCGAGGCCTTGTCCCCCAGCTCGCGCGACAGGTAGAAGTCGAGGCCCGTGCGGATGAGCGCCACCGCCCCCAGCCGCAGGATGTCCTGCCAGGTGGGGGCGCGCAGGGTCGCGAGGATGTCCGCCGCAAGCAGGAATTCCAGGGCCAGGAGCAGAGAGCGGGCGAAGTCGAGCTGCGCCGCCCGCCCCCACCCGGCGCAGGGCCATCAGCAGCCCCAGGGCGATGGTGAGCGCGGAGAGCAGCTCGAAGAGTTCCTCCAGCCACAGCGCCACCACGTTCGCCAGCTCACCCAGCATGACGCTTCTCCGTCCGTGTGGTCCTCACGGTCCCCAGCAGAGGGGCCGCGAAACGCACAGGAAGGGAAGCAGAACGTACACCCCCTGCCCGTCGGCTCGCCCCCGCCCTACTGAAAGCTGCCCAGGTCGAGTGCCACGCTGTAGGCGCAGTTCGTGTCCGCCTCAGTCCGCAGCAACAGCTCGATCTTGTCGCTCGCGCCGACGCCGACCTTCAGCGGCTCGAAGTAGTAGACGAGGGTGCCCTCCAGCGGGCCGACCGAGGGGGCGGGGCTGGCCGGTGGCGTCGTGGTCGCGGTCGTGCCGGGGGTGGCCGGAGCGGTCGCCGCCTGGGGCGCGGCAGCCCCGGCGACGGGCTTCCAGTCGTTGACGTAGCTCGTCCGCACGGGGGCGACGAGTTTGCCGTCGGGCGCGCGCAGGCGCACGAGGTAGGCGCTGCGGGCCTTTTCGCTCGGCAGGCCGCGCACCTGCACGTCCACGCGGAGCTGGCCCTCAGGCAGGCGCTTCGCGGCGAGGTCGGCGCCCAGGGCGTCTTGCGCGCTGAGGTTGCGGAAGTTGTCGCGCGCCTCGACCGCCTGGAAGTAGAGCTGGTCGGCCTGCCCGCTCACGGTAACGGAGACGGGGCGGCTTCCCCGGCTGTAGTCGGTGGGCGCGGCGAGCCAGCCCGTCAGGCACGCGTCGCCGCCGTCGAAGACCCTGACCGCTCCCGCCCCGGCGGCAAACCTGCCGTCTTTGACGCTCAGGTCGAGGGTCTGGTAGGTGGGCACCGGGTCGCGGCGGCCGTAGGCTCCGTCGATGACGTTTCGGGCGGTGTTCTCCTCCAGCCTGGGCACCCACGCGAGGGCCGGGGCGGAGAGCAGCACGGTGAGGGCGAGGAGGGTGGGTCTGCGCATAGGAAACCTCTTAACGGTTGGGGGTGACGGGGGGCTGACTAATCCTTGAGGTACACGACCCGGCAGGCCGCCCCCGCCGAGCGGAACTGGGTGGCGGCCGCGCTTCCGAGCACGGCGTCGGTGAAGACCTGCGAGTTGGGGGCGATGCGCGGCGGCCGCACCCGGGCGGCTTTGACGCGGGTGACGCTCTTGAAGCCGCCGATCTCGCCCTCGGAGGTGATGTAGGTGTGGAGGCTGCCCTCCTGCACGAGCTGGGAGCTCACGCCCCGCACGAGCGTGGCATCGGGCCAGAGCTGGGTGCCTCCCTCGTCGTACACGAAGCTCGTCATGTCGCGCTGGAAGGGACCCAGGCCGCGCACATCGACCACGACCGTGCAGTTCAGGGGCCGGTTCTCGTTCCCGGCCGCCGCGCCGCCCCCACCCCCGCCCGCGCGGGCGACCTCGCCTCCACCCGTGCCGCCCCCGCCGGGAGCGCCGGAGCCCGCGCCGTCGCCACCGGGGCGGCCCGAGGCGGGCTCGTCGCCCGCTGGGGAGTTGCCGGTCCCCGCCCCATCCCCCCCCCCACGCCCGGCGCTTTGTCCAGGCTCGGGCCTGGTTCCCGCCCCAGCTCCCGGCCCCCCTGAGGACTCACGGGGAGCGGCCGGGGCCTCGGGCGTCGCGCCCCCGCCGCCCGCCGTGCCGCGAGAGGGCGCGTCCGTCTGAACTCCGGGGCGGTCGGCGCCGGGGATCACGCCCGTGCGGGCGGCGGGACTCGCCGTGCCCTCCCCCGTTCCGGCAGGCGTGCCGGGGGTGGACGCGGGGCGGGCGGTTTCCGCCTCCGGGGCCGTGGAAACACCCGTCCCAGAGGCGCCCCGCGTCGGCTCGGCGGCGGGGGCGGGAGCGGGCGCGGCGGGGGGCGGGCTGGACGGGCGCACCGGGGCGGCGGCCTCGGGGGTGGGCGCGGAGGCCGCCGCACTCCCGCGAGAGGTGGCGGGCGCGTCGGGAGCGGTTGGGGCAGGGGCGCTCGCGGTCGTCCCCGCCCGGCCCTCCACAGCCTCGGCGCTCCCGGGGGCGAGCGTGCCGCGCGCGGTGGGCGTCGTCTCCGGGGTGCTCCCCTGGGGTGCGCTTTCCGGGCGGGCGGGCAGGCGGGCAACGGTCTCACTGGCCTCGCCCGTGCTGGCTCCCGTCCCCCGCGACACGCTGGGCGTCTCGGCAGGGTTTTCCTCCGGCGGGGTCGCCGTCCGGGCGGAGGGGCGGGCCGTGACCGTCTCCCCCACCCCGCCCGTCCTGCTCGCCGCGCCGCGTGCCGGGGCAGGAGGCTCCTCGGCGCTCGCCTCTCCCCGGGCGGGTGCGGCCGTCTCCTCGGTGCTGGCGGGCGCGGCGTCCTCACGGCGGGGCAGCGCGGTCACGGGCTCGGGGTCGGGTGCGGGGGCAGCGGGAGCGGCGGCCACGGGCTCCGCAGGCGTGCTCTGCGCCGTCGCCCCGGGTTCCGGGTCGAGGGTCCCCTCCCCGGCGGCGGTCGTCGTCTCGGGCGCAAGTTCCTCGGGCGCGGGGGCAGGCGCGGGCTCGGCCGTGGGTGGCGCCGCCTCGCTCGGCGTCGGCGTGGTGGCCGGGACTGGAGCGACGGGCGCACTCTCGGGCCGGGTCGGCTCGGGTGTGCTGGCAGGCGTCCGGACCTGAACCTGCGACGCCGACGGGGCAGGCGGCGCGGCGAGCTGGGGCGCGGCCTGGGCAGGGGCGCGGGGGGGGGCTTGCGGGGTCGGCTGTGCGGCGGGCTGCACCGGGCGAATGGGCGGCGTGGGCGTCGGCGCCGTCCGGGACGGCGGCGGAGTCTGCGGGCTCTGCGGGCGGGCCTGGGGCACCTGGGGGCGCTGCGGCTGCGGGCGCGGTGGAGGCGTGACCTGCTCGCGCCTGGGCGCGGCGGGGACGGCGGCCTGGGCCGGTCTGCTCTCGGGCGGCGGAGCCAGGGCCACGACCTCCAGCGGCGTGCGGCCGGGGTCGGGCGTGCGGGTGGGGGCGCGCACCTCGGGCCGGGCCGCGATCAGGCCCAGCAGCAACGCCGCGTGCAGGGCGACCGTCACGCCCACGGCGCGCGCCCGGTCCCCGCGCTCGGGGCTGCGCTGTGGCGTGGGCAGCGTCGTCACGCCCGCCTCACTGGCCGCTCCCGGCCGGGGCGCGGGTGCCCAGCGCCAGCCGCTCGCCGCCCGCCCTCTTCACCACGTCCATGACCTGCACGACCGTCCCGTAGTTGCCCCGCTCGTCGCCGCGCAGACCGACCACGCCGCCCGACGCGGCCAGCAGGGGCCTGAGCTGCCCGCCGAGCTTCGTCAGCGTCGTCTCCTTCCCGTTGAGGTAGACCTTGCCGTCTTGTGTCACGCTCACGATGGGCAGGGCGGGCGTCTCCTGCACGGTGGTGCTCGCGCGCGGCAGGTCGAGGGGCAGGGCACTCTGCCGAGCCCCCAGGCTGCTCGTCAGGAAAAAGAAAATCAGCAGCAGCAGCACGATGTCCACCATCGGGGCAAAGTCAAAGGTCACGCCCTCCCCGCTCTCCCGCAGCCGCCGCCTCACCGCGTCACCGGGGCCGTGCCGTCGAAGCTCAGCGCCACCTCGGGCACCGGGCGGGCCGTGACGACGGTGGGCGCGGTGCGCGGGGCGAGCCAGGAGGGCAGCTCCTCCCGCACCCGCTCGGCCTGCACCGCGATCCGGTCGGCGCGGGCGCGCAGGGCATTCCGGGCCACATACGCGATGATCGCCACGATCAGCCCCGCCGCCGTGTTCACGAGCGCCTCGCTGATGCCGGTGGCGAGCTGCGTCGGCGTGGGCGAATTCGTCGTGCTGAAGACCAGAAAGGAGCGCACCATGCCGATCACCGTGCCCAGCAGCCCCAGCAGCGGCGCGATCTGGGCGGCGGTGCCCAGCGCGCTCAGCCCCGCGTACAGCCGCGCGTCCTCGGCGAGGAGGGCGGCGTTCATCGCGGCCTGGGGAGCGCCCGTGCCCCGGTCGGCACGAGCAAGCCCGGCGCGCAGCACGTTCGCGGCAGGGCTGGGGTCGGCGGCCCGGTCCACCTCGGCCAGCGCGGCGGCGGGCCCGCTCTCGGCGGTGACGGCCCGCGCCCGCTCGATCAGGGCGGAGGGGTCGCGCCCCAGCCGGCCCAGCACCTGCGCCCGCACGGCGGCGGTGTAGACGACGTACACGGACAGGGCGAGGATCACCCACAGGATCGGCCCGGCGGCGCGAATCAGGTCGAGGACATTCATGCTCCTCACCGTTAGCACGCGGCACGGTGGCAAGCGTGAAAGAAGCTGACGCGCGCCTCATGGGAGACCGTCCACCGTGGCGAGACTGCCTTCCACCTCGCCGGGAGTACGAGGATTTTCGTCGTCCTGCACGCCAACGAGTGACGCTCCAGTTGGCGTTCATCCTCACCGGATCACTCGACTTTCCCCCGCCTCCCGGGTACAATGGCCGGGTAAGTAGGAACCATTCTCAAGAAGCAGCCCCAAGGAGTTCCCATGACCGACCAGCCCCATAGAATCGAGATTCGCAACCTGCACGCCTCCGTGGGCGACCAGCCCATCCTCAAGGGAGTCAACCTCGTGGTCCCGCGCGGCGAGCTGCACGCCATCATGGGGCCGAACGGCAACGGCAAGAGCACCCTCGCCAAGGTGATCGTCGGCGACCCCGAGTACACCGTCACCGAGGGTGAGGTGCTGGTGGACGGCCAGAACATCTTGGAGATGGAGCCCGACGAGCGCGCCCGCCTCGGCGTCTTCCTGGCCTTCCAGTACCCGGTCGAGATTCCCGGCGTCACCATCGCCAACTTCCTGCGCCTCGCCATGCAGGCCCGCAAGCCGGAGGGCGAGGAGGTCTCCTTCACCGAGTTCTACGGCAAGCTCCAGAACGCGCTGAAGGTGCTGGAGTGGGACGAGAGCATCGTCGAGCGGTACCTGAACGAGGGCTTTTCCGGCGGCGAGAAGAAGCGCAACGAGATTCTCCAGATGCTGATGCTGGAGCCGAGCTACATCATCATGGACGAGACCGACTCCGGCCTCGACGTGGACGCCCTGCGGATCGTGGCGCGCGGCGTGAACTCGCTGCGCGGCCCGAATCTGGGTGGCCTGATCATCACCCACTACCAGCGCCTGCTGAACTACATCGTGCCCGACAAGGTGCACATCATCGTGGACGGGCGCGTGGTGCAGACGGGCGGCCCCGAACTCGCGCAGCGCCTCGACACCGAGGGGTATGACTGGGTGAAGGGGCTGGCGGTCGCGGGGGCGTAAGCCTCACCGTCTTCCATCGGCGCTCTGCCCTCTTTTAAGGAGCACTCCAAATGACCAACCCCGAAGTTGCCAACATCAACAAAGAGTACGAGTACGGCTGGTCCAACCCCGAGCGTTACGCCATCAAGGCGCCCAAGGGCCTGTCGCGCGAGGTCGTCGAGATGATCTCCAAGGCCAAGGACGAGCCGCAGTGGATGCTCGACTTCCGCCTCAAGGCGCTCGACATCTTCCTGAGCAAGCCCATGCCCCAGTGGGGCGCGGACCTCTCGGGCCTTGACCTCGACGAGATCTACTACTACATCAAGCCGGAAGGCTTCAACGCCCGCTCCTGGGACGACGTGCCGGACGACGTGAAGAAGACCTTCGAGAGATTGGGCATCCCCGAGGCCGAGCGTGCGGCGCTGGCGGGCGTCGGTGCCCAGTACGAGAGCGAGATGGTGTACCACAACCTCAAGGAGGAGTGGGAAAAGCTCGGCGTCGTCTTCCTGAGCATCGAGGACGGCCTGAAGCAGTACCCCGACCTCTTCCGCGAGCACTTCGCCACCATCGTGCCGCCCGAGGACAACAAATTCGCGGCGATCAACTCGGCCGTGTGGTCGGGCGGGTCCTTCGTGTACATCCCGAAGGGCGTCAAGGTGGACATTCCCCTCCAGACGTACTTCCGCATCAACGCGGAGAGCAGCGGCCAGTTCGAGCGCACGCTGATCATCGTGGACGAGGGCGCGCAGGCCCACTACATCGAGGGCTGCACCGCCCCCGCCTACAACTCCGACTCCTTCCACTCGGGCGTCATCGAAATCGTGGTGAAGGAGGGCGCGCGCTTCCGCTACTCCACCATCCAGAACTGGAGCCACAACGTCTACAACCTCGTGACCCAGCGCGCCGCCGTGTATGGCAACGGTGTGATGGAGTGGGTGGACGGCAACCTGGGCTCCAAGGTCACGATGAAGTACCCCGCCTGCTACCTCCTCGAAGAGGGCGCGCGCGGCGAGGTCCTGAGCATCGCCATGGCGGGCCGCGGGCAGCACCAGGACGCCGGGGCGAAGATCGTCCACTTCGCGGCGCACACCAGCGGCTCCATCGTCTCCAAGTCCATCTCCAAGGACTCGGGCCGAAGCAGCTACCGTGGCCTCGTCAAGATTTACGAGGGCGCGAAGGGTGCCAAGACGAACGTCGAGTGCGACGCCCTCCTGCTGGACGAGGAAGCCCGTACCGACACCTACCCCTACATCGAGATCGAGGAGAAGACCGCCAGCGTGGGCCACGAGGCGACCGTCTCCAAGATCAACGACGAGCAGATTCTCTACCTCCAGTCGCGCGGCCTGAGCGAGGACGAGGCGGCGGGCCTGATCGTGCGCGGCTTCATCGAGCCCATCGCCAAGGAACTCCCGCTGGAGTACGCGGTGGAGCTGAACCGCCTGATCGAGCTGGAGATGGAAGGCTCGGTGGGGTAAGGATGAACGACGCCCTGCTGAAGCAACTTATTGCTGGAGAGTCCGTTCATGACGTGTGGAACCACATTACGGGCGATGCAGTAACAGTTGTCTATCAGCGGGGTGGCGTTAAGCGGCGGCTTGTCATTGGGGTGGATAGGGAAAGTTCCAAGCCACCGGGGGACTTCTACCGTGCAGCTAGTCCTCTCTATGCCATTGGTGGAGTTCAAGTTAGCTGGGCTGCTGAGGCCCGAAGTGCGGAGGAAGCTGTTGCAGCAGCCTGGAACAGAGCCAAGGCTGAACTCCTAGAGGCCTTGGACAAGGAAATTACTGTCACTCCGGTATTGGAGCCAGACAGTAATTTCCCTGATGGGCCTCCCCGCTTTATATGGCCTGACGGGCAGGATATGTGGCGATGATCTCCACCTCCAACGCCCCCCACTACACCTGGGCCGACGTGTGCGACGGCTGGCGCCTCGCGTCCGCTCCCACCCTCAGCGTCATTCAGGAGCGGATGCCGCCCGGCGCAACGGAGGAGCGGCACCAACACTCGCGGGTGCGGCAGTTCTTCTTCGTGCTGAGCGGCGTTCTGACGCTGGAGGTGGAGGGCACGGCGCACCAGCTCGGGCCGCGGCAGGGGCTGGAGGTCGCGCCGGAGAAGGCGCACCAGGCCCGCAACGAGGGCGAAGGGGACGCTGAGTTTCTGGTGATCTCGGACGGCGTATCACGGGAAGACCGGCAGGAGGGTTGACGTGACGGCACCCAAGGAACTTCACGAGCGTATCGACCAACTTTCGCCGGAAGGGCAGGAGCGGTTGCGGGCCTTTCTGGAGCGGCAGGAGAAAATCGAGCGGCACATGGCTGCTGTGGAAGCCTTTGCCACCGGCTGGACGCCAGAGGAAGAGGCGGCCTTCGAGCAGGCCCTGAGCCGCCGCGTCAGGTTGCGAAGTGCCGATCCTGAGACAGCAAAGCGTTGATGCTCGTTCTCGACACCAACGTTTTGATCGCCTTCCAGAAGAGGAACCGGCAGGTGCTGGCACAGTACGAGCGGGCGCTGGAGCGAGACGAGGTGATCGCCGTTCCCGCTCTCGTCCGTTACGAGGCCCGCAAGGAACTCCTCAATCCACTGTATGTCCGGCGGCTGACCGTGCTCGACGGATTGCTCAGCCTCCATCCAACCCTCGATCTGGATGCCGAGACCACCGATATTGCCGCTCTTTTGTTCGAGAACCTGCGAGCGGGTGGAAACTTGATTGAGGACGCCGACCTCATCATTGCAGCGACAGCTCTACGCCACCGGGCCACGCTCGTCACACACAACACCAGACACTTTGATCGCATTCCCGGCCTGAACCTCTTCAACTGGCAACAGGAGAACCCCATCCCATGACCCAACCCTTCACCCAAGACCTCATCACCCAGGCGGGCGGCCCCGAGTGGCTGACCGCCAAGCGGCGTGAATCGCTCGACCTGTTCAACACGCTGGAAGTGCCCACCGAACAGGTCGAGGCGTGGAAGTACACCCGCGTCGAGGTGGACTTCGACCAGCTCCGCCCCCACCCCAAGCGCGAGCGCGCGACCGACACAGCTCAGCTTCCGGCGAGCGTGCAAAAGCGCCTGAGCCGCACCGACGTGGGCGCCTTCCTCGTGCTGGACGGCCCGGACGTGGTGTACGCGACCGAGCTGCCCGCCGAGCTGACCCAGAAGGGCGTGATCTTCACCGACCTGAAGACCGCTGTGGAGCAGCACGCGGACAAGGTGCAACAGTACCTCTACTCGGTGGTCCCGGCGGAGGTGCCCGACGACACCACCATCGCCGCGCCCGGCACCACGCCGAGCAAGTCGCCCGACCCCTCCGAGGGCAAGTTCAGCGCGCTGGCGGCGGCCCTGTGGACGAACGGCGCCTTCGTGTACGTGCCGCGCGGGGTGGAGGTCGAACTGCCCCTGGGCTCCTTCCGGGTGATGAGCGAGGCGGGCACCTACACGGCCACCCGCACCCTGGTCGTCGCCGAGGAGAACGCGCAGGTCACCTTCATCGACGAGCAGGACTCGGAAGAGCTGCCCGGCACCTACGCCATCGGCGCGGTCGAACTGGTGGTCAAGCAGGGGGCACGGGTCCGTTACGTCTCCATCCAGAACTGGGGCAAGGGCGTCACGCACATCCAGCGCCAGCGCGGCGACGTTCACCGGGATGCGACGCTGAACAGCCTCGTCGTCACGATGGGAGGGACGCTGAGCCGCACCGAGATGCAGTCCTACCTGCGCGGGCAGGGCTCGGATTCCGAGATGTTGGCGCTGTACTTCGCCAACGAGGACCAGCACTTCGACCACTACACGCTCCAGCACCACGCCGCGCCGCACGCGCACAGCGACCTGCTGTACAAGGGCGTGGGCGACGACCGGAGCGTCGGCGTGTTCAGCGGCATGATCAAGGTGGACCTGGGGGCGCAGAAGACGGACGCCTACCAGAAGCACCGGACGCTGATGCTCTCCAGCGAGGCGCGCAACTACTCGGTGCCGCAGCTTGAGATCAACGCCAACGACGTACGCTGCTCGCACGGCTCGACCACCGGCCCCGTCGATCAGGAGCAACTGTTCTTCCTGCGCTCGCGCGGCATCCGCCAGGAGATCGCCGAGAAGATGCTCGTCACCGCTTTTCTGGAGGACGTGCTGACGCGCGTGCCGCTCAGGAGCGTGGTGGAGTACATCGAGGGGATCATCGCGGAGAAGGTGGGGGCGGCGTAAGGGGAAGGGTAAAGTTCAGCCGTCGGCGGTCAGTCCTGGGGAAGGGCTGGCCGCCTAGCTTTGTTTCATTTTAACTAACGTCTTGGTATGCGTGGATAAGGAAAAGTATTGTGGCGGCAGTCATATTAACAACGTATCTAGCCATGTAATCAGGCACCCTCTTGACCTCAATCCCCTGCCCATGACCGCCCACATTGTTCCTGATAGTTGGTACACCACTCTTAGTCATAGAGAAAAGACTGGTGTAGTGGCTTTTTAATGAAGCTTCTATCAGCCCAGCGTCTGCAACTGCATCAAGAAGGTGAGATGTACCCAATTTGTTTGCCATAGTCCAATTCTTACTCACTATAATCTGTTTCAACACGCTTTCAATAGAGTTACCACACAGCCTTATGCATTCTGACTGATTACCAGATTTATAAGCGTCGAAAGCTGACAGGAACTCATCAAGCGCACCTTTAAACTCCAAATTATTCATCAAAAGTATTGCGGGTTTTACTGCCGATACATGTGTAAAAGTGCTATCGATTGGGATAAAAGAATTGTCCTCGAACTGATAACCATAACCACTTTCCCGGAACCTAATATTTAGCTCTTCGACACATTCCTGAAGGGGCGCAGCAGCACTATACACAGAGGACCCAGCGATGTAGGAAAGACCCACATTAGACCCTTCACTAACCATACCAAAGGCCAGCTCTACAACCGACAACAAATGTTCATCGTTTGCATCGGTATCAAAGATAAGATTATAAAAATATTCGCTCGTGGACCCTCCATATAATTCTGGTTCTTCACGAGCCATTATAGAAACAATCTGCTGTGCTATATAACTATATCTTAAACCGTTTCTAGCCCCTAAGGAATCTTTGAGTATCGCTTCTATCTGCATCTTCAACTTTAGCGGCATTTTCTCAGTTTGAAACAACTCTGGAAATTCTCCACGCTCACGTTTTTTACGTTTGTGGAACGGCTCATAAATAGGCATAAACCCCCCGTTAAGGCGTCAGCACACTGACTCAGCCCCAAACTCCCCTGTTTATGCATTCTACTACTTGATGTTAAATCCCTCAAGATTATGCTTCACACTGACCCCTACGCCTCCTCCAAGTCCGTCTCCCCTGGGCGGCACCGGTTTAGCTCAACCTCTGCCACTTCCACCACGTCAGATGCCCCTCCCGCTGCTCGACCTTGTACTCGGCGCCGCAGTGGGTGCAGCGGCAGTGGTAGTCCATATGCCAGTCGGGCGGGTCGGAGGACAGCACGGTCACGTCGCCCGCCTGCTCCTCCCGTAAGGGGTCGTAGCTGAGGAAGTGCGGGTAGAGCCAGCAGCGGCAGCGGCCGTCGCGCCAGGTCTGCAACGTGAAGATCGCCCGGCGCAGATGCTCGCTGTTGGGGAAGAGGGCGCCCCCCAGTTCCAGGCCCGCCGTGGCCCGCTCGATCTCGGGAAGGTGCCGGGCCAGCGCGGCCAGGGCTTGCGGGTTGTGAAGGTTGTTCACCACGCCGACGGCCGTGAGGACACGGTGCCGGTCGCGGGAGAGGAAGTCGGTCAGCACCTCGTTCACGTCGTCCTGCATCTTGCGTCTCCCGGCGTGCTCAGCCAAGTCGCCTCAGTCCACCGGCTCCCGCTCCCACACAGGCATCCCCGCAATCCGCGCCCGCGCCTCCTCCACGTCCGTCTCCTCCGGGCGGCACAGGTCCCAGTCGCGGCCCCCGGCGTAGGCGCCGATCACCAGCAGGTCGGGGCTGCTGCCGTCGTTGCGGTGGCCGGTGCCCGCGGGCAGGAGCAGCACGTCGCCCTCCCCCACCGTGACCTGCGGGCCGCCCTCGCCGCCCAGGGTGACGCGGGCCTGCCCCCGCGCGATCACCAGCACCTCGTGGGCGGTGGAGTGGTAGTGGTGAAAGGGGTAGATGCCGTTCCGCCAGGCGTTCGTCCAGCCGCGTTCGGCGAGGTGCCCCTCGATCTGCGCGGGCGTGCGGCCTTTCAGGGCGGCGCGGTAGAGCCGGGCGGGCAGGGGGTTGTTGGGGACGGGGCCGCCGAGGGGCAGGGTGAGGGGTTCGGGCTCCATGACCCAGGGTAGAGGCGGCTCTTCGGGGGTCACCTCGCACCGTGAAGATTTCTCGAAGAGGCGGCGAGGTGGGCTGGACGTGTTGGCCGCGGTCCACGGTAGGCAGGACGACCAAACATGGTGACCCCTCTTCGATGTTCCTTCGTCAAAAGGTGGTTCCATAAACAGCATGGATCAGGCATCGAGGCCAGTCAAAGACGCAGAGAGCCTGCCTGCCTCCTCGCCGGGCCGCTCGCCCGCTCCTACCGACCGGAAACGCCGTGCCTTCCCCTGGGGGTGGCTGCTCGTGCCGCTGCTGCTCGGTGGGGTCGGGTACGTCGGTTATCGGCTGGGGCAGGACGACGCGGGCAGCGCGGCAAGCGCGGGCGGAGGCTTTGCAGCAGGTGGTGCGGGAGGTTCCAGCTCCCGGCAGGGGCAGGCGGGCTCGGCTCAGGGAGCAGGGGCCCGGACAGGCGGTCAGGGGACCGGGACAAGCGGACAGGCAGGTACCGGGCAGGCCGCAGGAGGCCAGGGCAGTGCCGCCGCTGGGGCCTCCGGCACCGGGAGCGGCCGGGGGGCGGGCCAGGGACAGGGGGCAGGCGGCACGCCCGGCGGAACCGGCGTCGTCACCCCCGTCCAGGCCACGACCGTTCAGACGGGCACCCTCCGCACCGAGCGGCGCCTGACGGGCACGGTCGCCTCGGCGCAGGCGGTCACGGTGTCGGCACGCACGTCGGGCACCGTGACGAACATCGCGGTGGACGTGGGCGGGCAGGTCAACGCCGGGCAGACGGTCCTCTCGCTCAGCAACAGCGACCTCAACACCAGCGTGGAGAGCGCGCGCAACGCGCTGGAGACGGCGCAGGTGCAGCTCCGCACCCAGACGAACACGGTGCAGAGCGGGCGGGCGCAGCTCCAGCAGCAGGTCAACGCGGCGCAGACGGCCCTGAACAACGCCCAGCAAAACCTCGACGCCCTCCAGCGCCTCGCGGCCATCGGGGCGGCGTCGCGGGTGGAGGTGAACAACCAGCTCGCGCAGGTGGAGGCGGCCCGCACGACCCTCACGACCGCGCAGGCCAACCTCGCCGAGAACACCCGCGCCCAGACGGAGGGGCTGGCGGAGGCCCGCCTCGCCGTCCAGCGGGCGCAGATCACGCTCAACCAGGCGCAGCAGGCGGCGGCGGCCGTGCGCGTGACCGCTCCCTTCGCGGGGCAGGTCACGGCGCTGAATGTCAGCGAGGGCCAGTACCTCCCGGCGAACAGCGAGGCCTTCTCACTTGTCAGCAGCCAGCGGCAGGTGGCGGTGAACGTGCCCGCCACGGAGGCTTCCTCGCTGCCCGTGGGCGCGGCGCTGACCTTCGTCGTCGGGGGGCAGAAGTACCCGCTCAAGGTGTCGCAGAATGCGGGCGCCCCCGTCAGCGGCAGCGTGCCGCTCGTCGCGCGATTCGTGGAGACGACCCCTCCCGCGCTGGGCGCGGTCGGCTCGGTGGTCTACACCGCGAAGGTGGCGACGGGCGCCCTGGTGCCCAGCACCGCGCTCCAGGTGGACGGGGACCAGACGTACGTCTTCACGGTCGAGGCCGGCAAGGCCCAGCAACAGCAGGTCACCGTCCTCGGACAGGCGGGCACCCAGTCCGCCGTGAACGGGGTTGAAGCGGGGGCTTCGGTCATCACCCAGCCGCCGACCGGCCTGCTCGACGGCGCGAGCGTGACGACCGCGAGCGGCAGCAGTCAGCGGAGCAGCCAGACGGGACCCGGCGCGGGCAGCCCGCCCCCCGGAGGTGCGCCGTGATCCGCAACGTGGGCCGCAAGGTCTTCGACCGCGTGAATCCCATCGTGGGCTTCTCGGTCGCGCGGTATGTCTTCGCCATCGGCATCTTCGTGGGGATCGTGGTGTTCGGCGTCGTGTCGATGCGCTCGCTGGGCGTGGACCTGCTGCCGAGCGTGAACATCCCCGTCGTCAACGTCAGCACCTCCTATCCCGGCGCGAGCCCCACCTCGGTGGACGAGGAGGTCACGCAGGTCATCGAGAGCGCGGTCGCGCAGGTCCCCAACGTCACCTCGATCAGCTCGACGAGCAGCACGGGGAGCAGCCGCGTCACCCTCCAACTGGAGGACGGCACCGATCAGAACGCCACCGCCAACCAGGTCGCCTCGCTGGTGTCGGGGGCCACCCGGCAGCTTCCGGACGACGCGGGCAGCCCCAGCGTGCGGACCTTCAACCCGAACGCGCAGGCGATCCTCGAATTCGGGGTCTCGGGCGGCACGGCGAGTCAGGCCGACGTGTACGACTACGTGGAAGACCAGCTCGTCCCCAGCCTCCAGCGGGTCGAGGGCGTGGCGGACGTGGAACTCAGCGGCGGGTCGCAGCGGGAGATCGAGGTGCTGCTCGACCCCAACAAGCTCGCCGCCTACGGCCTGAACCCGCAGAGCGTGTCCTCGGCGATCAGCGGCAGCAACGTCCGCTCCTCCATCGGCACGGTCACGCGCGAGGGCAACACCCTGAACTACACGACGAACGCGCGGCTGACCAGCCTCGAAGACATCTCCAACGTGATTCTGGATGCGGACAGGGGCGTGCGCGTCGCCGACGTGGCGGGCGTGCGGGACGCCACCGCCACCACCGGGGTCACCCGCGTGAACGGCCTGCCCGTGGTGCTCGTCTCCATCCAGCAGACCTCGGGAAGCAACGCCGTCGCCGTCGTGGACGGGGTGAGGGCCCTCATCTCGGGGACCACCCTGCCCGCCGGGTACGCGGTCACCTTCAGCAACGACACCACCGGCCCGATCCGGTCGAGCATCGAGTCCACCACCCACGAGCTGTGGGTCACGGGGCTCGTGGTGGCCGTCGTCACGCTGCTCTTCCTGGGGCGGCTGAACACCGCCTTCACGGTGATCCTCGCCATCCCGATCTCGCTCGCCGCCGCGCCGATCCTCTACAGCCTGCTGGGCTTCACCTTCAACCAGGTCTCGCTGCTCGCATTGATCGTCGCCATCGGCATCGTGGTGGACGACTCCATCGTGGTCGCCGAGAACGTCGAGCGGTACCGGGCGATGGGTTTTGACCGCGTTCAGTCGGTGCTGCGCGGGGCGTCGGAGGTCTTCAGCGCGGTCGCGGCGGCCTCCCTCTCGCTGCTCGCCGTGCTGATCCCGGTGAGCTTCCTGGGCGGCATCATCGGCGAGTACGTGCGGCAGTTCGCGCTGGGGCTCGCGGCGGCGGTGCTGCTCTCGTGGCTGGAGGCGCTGCTCTTTCTCACCGTGCGCATGGCGTACACGCCCGACGCCGAGCCGCTGGGCTGGCGGGACGTGCCGCGCGCCTTTGCCCGGCTGCCGCAGGCCGTGCGCTGGGGCCTCGCCTCGGTGCGGACGTGGTGGTTCTGGGTGCTCGCCGCCGGGCTCGCCGCTCTGATCTGGACCCGGGTGGAGAACCGGCTGCTGCTGCTCGGCCTGCTGCTCCTGCCCGTGGCGCTGATGGTGGTGCGCTACCTCTGGGGCCTCCTGCTCGCCGTGCTGGAGGCGCTGACGACCACCCTGCACGGCGTCACCGACCGGGGGCTCTCGTTCGTGCGGGAAGGCTACGCGCGCAGCCTGGACGGCGCCCTGCGCAACAGCGTCGGCGTGCTGCTGATCGCCGCCGCGTTCCTCGTCGCCACCGTGCTGCTCGTCGTGCCGCGCATGAACTTCACGTTCACCCCAAGCACCGACTCGGGCACCCTGCGCGCGGGGCTGCGGCTGCCGAGCGGCCTGTCGCTGAACACCCGCAACGAACTCGTGAGCCGCATGGAAAGCTACTTCCTCTCCCGGCCCGAGGTGCAGACGGTGCAGGCGTCGGTGACCTCGAACGGCACCAACCTCAACATCACCCTCAAGGACAAGGAGGAGCGTGAGGGCAGCGCCGCCCTGACCTCCACCTACCAGCAGGCGCTGAGGGGCATGTTCAGCGACTATCCCGAGGTGCGGGCGAACATCTTCAGCGGGGGCGGCTTCCGGGGGCAGGGCAATTCCCAAAGCCTGACCCTGGTGGCGAGCAACTACGACCTGCTCAAGCGCCGGGCGGCCACCGCCGTGAACGTCATCGAGGGGAACCCGAACGTCTTGAGCGCGAGCAGCAGCCTCGACAACACGACGCTGGAAAACCAGTTCGTGCCCAATCCCAGCCTGCTCGCCCAGGCGGGGCTGACGGCGAGCACGGTCGCCCAGTCGCTC
Organism: Deinococcus aestuarii; assembly: GCF_018863415.1. Lineage (NCBI taxonomy): Bacteria > Thermotogati > Deinococcota > Deinococci > Deinococcales > Deinococcaceae > Deinococcus > Deinococcus aestuarii. The sequence goes on from NZ_JAHKSN010000011.1 coordinate 150,266, forward strand.
GCCACCTACGGCAGCGGCAGCAGCGGCGGCAACGTGGAGATCGGCGGGGTGACGTACCCCGTCACCGTGGGGCTCGATCCCCAGTACCTTCAGGACGACCAGTCGCTGCTGTCGCTGCCGATCTCCAGCCCGTCCCTAGGGGGCAGCGTGACGGTCGGCCAGCTCGGCGGCATCGTGCAGGCGAGCACCCCGACGAGCGTGCAGCGCACCAACCGCCTCTACAGCCTGGACCTCTCGGTCGAGCCCGATCCGGCGAGCGGGCTGACGAACGCCCAGCTTCAGACGCAGCTCGTCACGTCGCTGACCCAGGCGGGCGTGATCGACAACCTCGTGTCGGTGGGCACGGCCGACAGCAACAGCGCCTTCGCGCTCGGCAACCGGATCGGGGCGCTCGGCCTCCAGGCCTTCGCCATCTCGATGCTGCTCGTGTACCTCGTGATGGGCGCGCAGTTCAACTCGTTCCGCTATCCGCTCTACCTGCTGCTGCCGGTGCCCTTCGCGGTCGCCGGGGCCTACTGGATGATCTTCCTCGTGGGCGGCACGCTCGACATCTTCGGGGTGCTGGGCTTCCTGCTCCTCATCGGCCTGTCGGCCAAGAACGCGATCATCTACCTGGAGTTCGTGGTCGAGCAGATGCAGGAACGGCCCCTGCGGGAAGCCCTGATCGAGGCGAGCCGACTGCGCTTCCGCCCGATCATTATGACCACGCTGACGATCCTCGTGATCAGCATCCCCCTCCTGCTGAACACGGGCGGCGCCAGCGAGTTCGGCAAGAGCCTGTCGATCATCATCGTGGGGGGCATCAGCGTCTCGGCCCTGATGACCTTCTACGTCGTGCCCGCCGCCTTCTACCTCTTCGAGCGGGGCCGCGCGGCGAAGGGCCAGCCCGCCCCGCGCGAGGTCGAGGCGGAGGTTCCGGCCCCCCGGCCCACCCTGGCTCCCGGAGCCAGCCCGGCGCCCGGCGCATAGGGGCTCAAGGGCAGAGGCGTTCAACCCGCGCAGGATTGGACGCCTCTTCGCCTGCCATAAGGAGGGCCGGAGCCCCGTCTGGGTGCCCCGGCCTCCGACGCCTGCCCTTACTGCTCCTGAACGGTGCCGTCCTCCCCGGAGGCCTCGTCGGTCGCGGGCTCTCCCGTGGTCTCGGCGCGGGCCTCCTCGATGGTGGCGTCGCCCTCCAGCACGGCCTCGGCGGCCTCTTCGGAGAGCTCGCCGGCGGCGACCAGCCCGGCGACCTGGGCGGCCTGGGTCTCGGCGGCCAGCTCCTCCTCGCTGAGGCGGGACGGCAGCACGCTGATCACCACGAGGTCCTCGGCGGCGGCGAGCTTGACCCCCTGGGGCAGGCGAATCTGCCCGGCGGTCAGGTGGTCGCCGATGTCGAGGCGGGTCACGTCCACGGTGATCTCCTGCGGAATGCGCCGGGGGCCGGGCGCGATCACCGCGAGGTTGTGGACGACGACATCGACCAAGCCGCCCATCGTCTCACCGCGGCTCTTGCCGGACGTGTGCACGGGCACGCTGACCTCGATGGGCTCGCCGTACGTCACCATGAAGAAGTCGGCGTGAATGGGCTGGCGGCGGCGCTTGTCCATCTGCACCGTCTTCACGAGCGCGGGGAAGGTCTCGCCGCCCTCGATGGCAATGTCGAACAGGCCGGTGGTGCCCTGCTGACGGAAGGCGCGGTCAAAGGCCTTGCGGTCGAGGGCAAAGGAGACGTTGTGCTCCTTGTTGTAGGCGACGGCGGCGATCATGCCTTCGGCCAGCTTCTCCTGGCTCTTGCGGGGGACGGCTCTCAGTTCCATGTGGGGTTTCCTCCGAATGCCCGTGGCCGCCTCTGTCTCGCCGAAAGCCCCGGCAGCGCGGGGAAACGGGGCGGGGGCCAAGCAACCCTGGAAGTGTAGCAAATCCCGGCCAGGGCGGGAAAGGGCTGACGGCGCTCCCGCGCCCGCCGCCTCCAAGCCCATCTGCTAGAATCGTGCCTGTTGCCGACGCGGCGCGGCCCCCTGAATTCCCCCACGGGGAGACACGCGCCCCGGCCCGAGCGAGGAGACAGAGCGACATGATCAGCGTGACTGAACTGCGAAACGGCACGAAGGTGGAGATGGACGGCGGGTTGTGGGAGTGCCTGGAATATTCCCACCTCAAGATGGGGCGCGGCGGCGCCAAGGTGGTCACCAAGTTCCGCAACATGGAAAGCGGTTCTATCGTGGACCGCACCTTCAACTCCGGCGAGAAGCTCCAGGACATCTACGTGGACGGCAAGACGATGCAGTACCTCTACAAGGACGGCCAGGACTACGTGTTCATGGACCTGGAGACTTACGATCAGGTGCACCTGCCCGGTCGCCTCGTCGGCGACGCCTCCAAGTTCATGAAGGAGAACACCGAGGTCGAGGTCCAGATGTACGGCGACAAGCCCCTCAAGATCACCCTGCCCAACCAGGTGATCCTGAAGATCGTGCAGACCGACCCCGGCGTGCGCGGCGACACGGTGTCCGGCGGCACCAAGCCCGCCACGCTGGAGACGGGCGCCGTCGTGCAGGTGCCCCTGTTCGTCGAGCAGGACACCAACGTCAAGGTGGACACCCGCACGGGCGACTACCTCAGCCGCGCGTAAGAGCAAGCCGGTCCCCGTGCCGCCCACCGTGTCAGGAGGGGCGGCACTTGCCTTTTGCCCTTAGACTCGGTGCAGCCTCACGACTGTTCAGCGGCGGGTGACCGCCTATGGACGCGCCGCCCGCGTCATGATGGGGGGCGACTTTCCGTGAATTCACCACTAGGAGGGGCCATGAATCCAGACGACCTCAAGAAGATCCTCGACGCCCTGAGCGCCGCCGACGTACGCGAGTTCAGCCTCCAGACCGGCAGCTACACGCTCGACCTCAAGCGCGGCCCGGTGACGGCGGGGGGCAGCACCCCCACGGCGGGCAGCAGCATGAGCAGCCCCGCGCCGTCTGCGGCCTTCCAACCTGCTCCCATGCCCGCCCCCACCCCGGCCCCGACGCAATCCCTCACCCCGGTCGCCCCACCCACCGACGCGCCTGAGCCCGCGACGGCGGCCCCCAGCACCCCCGCCCGCTCCACCGGAACGCCCGTCAAGGCGCCCATCGTGGGCACCTTCTACGCGGCGAGCAGCCCGGACGCGCCCGCCTTCGTGAAGGTCGGCGACACGGTGCAGGCCGGGCAGGTGCTGTGCATCATCGAGGCGATGAAGCTGATGAACGAGATCGAGGCCGAACTCGGCGGCACCGTGCGCGAAATTCTGGTGAACAACGCCGAGCCGGTGGAGTACGGGCAGACGCTGTTCATCATCGAGTAAAGGGGTTAGGAGTTAGGGGTTGGGACTTAGGAAAAGCCTTCCTAACCCCTAATCCCTAACTCCTAAAACCTTGCCGGAGGCATCCCATGTTCAAGAAAATCCTGATCGCCAACCGGGGCGAGATCGCCCTGCGCGTCATTCGCACCGCGCGCGAGATGGGCGTCAAGACGGTCGTGGTCCACTCCACCGCCGACGAGAAGAGCCTGCCCGTCCTCATCGCCGACGAGGCCGTTTGCGTCGGGCCGCCCGCGTCGAACGCCTCGTACCTCAACATCCCCAATATCCTCTCGGCGGCGATGATGACGGGTGCCGAGGCGATCCACCCCGGCTACGGCTTCATGGCCGAGAACCCCGACTTCGCCGAGATGTGCCGCGAGCACGGCATCGTCTTCATCGGGCCCACGCCCGAGTCGATGCGGGCGCTGGGCTCCAAGGCGGGCGGGCGCGAGATCGCGGCGCAGTCGAACGTGCCCGTCGTGCCGGGGACGGGCGTGCTCGAAAACGTGGACGCGGCCCTCCTCGCCGCCAAGCAGATCGGGTACCCGGTGCTCCTCAAGGCGTCGGCGGGCGGCGGCGGGCGCGGGCAGAAGATCGTGCGCACCCAGGAGGAGTTGCGTTCGGCCTTCGGGCAGGCGCAGGAAGAGGCGCGGCTGTACTTCGGGGACCCCGCCATCATCATGGAGAAGTTTCTGGAGGAGTTCCGCCACGTCGAGGTGCAGGTCATGGGCGACGGGCAGGGCCACGTCATCCACATCGGCGAGCGCGACTGCTCGATCCAGCGCCGCAACCAGAAGCTGATCGAGGAGGCGCCCTCGACGCTGCCCGACACGCTGCGGCAGGAGATTCTGGACGCAGGGGTGCGGCTGGCACGGCACGTGAACTACGCCGGGGCGGGGACCCTCGAATTCATCGTGGACCGCGACGGCAACTACTACTTCATGGAGATGAACACCCGCATCCAGGTCGAGCACTGCGTCTCCGAGGAAATCTCGGGGCTCGACTTCGTGCGGCTGCAACTCGGGGTCGCGGCGGGCGAGGGGCTGCCCCTGCGGCAGGAGGACGTGCGGCTGCGCGGCCACGCCATCGAGTGCCGCATCAACGCGGAGGACCCCGACAAGGACTTTCGCCCGGCGGCCGGGAAGATCGAGGACATCCACTTCGCGGGCGGCCCCGGCGTGCGGGTGGATTCCCACGCCTACAGCGGCTACGTGATCCCGCCCCACTACGACTCGCTGATCGGCAAGCTCATCGTGTGGCACGACTCGCGCGACCAGGCGATCTCTCGCATGAAGCGGGCGCTCGAGGAGACCGTCATCCACGGTCCCAAGACCACCGTGCCGCTCTACATCAAGATCATGGACAATCCCTTTTACCGCCGGGGCGCGGTGATGACGAACTTTCTGAGGACCCGTCTGGAAGTTTAAGGGTGCCCGGAGCATCCAAAGAGAAGGGACGCGGCGTCGCTGCCACGTCCCTTTCCCGTCCTGAAATCAGCCCGTGATGATGTTCTTGCCCGCGTTCTCGCGGTCCTCGATGATCTTGCCGAGGATGAAGAACGTGGGGGGCCAGAAGCCGACGAACAGGGCGTCGCGCTCCTTCTCGCTCTCCTCCTTGGAGGTGCTCTTGGTGTTGCCCGAGACGAAGTTGGCCGCCGACGCGAGGATGGAGGCGAAGCCGAGGATGTACATGATGTTCGAGAGCTTCATGCGAGACCTCTTTCTGCAAGAACGGAAGAGATGGAAAAACCGACGAGGCCGGACCGAGCGGTGGGACCCTGAGTGCTCTGCCCGAACTGTCCTGACTCTGATGTGCGCCCCCCTCCCGAAAAGTGACCTTTACCGCCTTCTGAAGACCGCTTAAATTGCCGCTATGACGAACATGGAGAGAAGGTGCAGCCTCAGTGAAAGCGCCGCTCTTGCGGCCCGCGACAGGGTGCTCTCGCGTCTGGTCGGGGTGGAGTGGCCGTTCAGCCCCCTGCTCGGTCTGCTCAACCCTCCCCCCGCGGCCGACCTGCTGGACGTGGGGGCCAGAGGGAGACGGTTGCTGCGGACCCTGTGGGCACAGGGACACATCGGCCGCCCGGTGGGCCTCGATCCGCAGCCCGGTCGCTCGGACGTGCCGGTGGGAGAGGCCAACGCTCTCCCCTTCGCGGGCGGGGCCTTCGACGTGGTGACCCTGGTGCGGGTGCTGGGCCACCTGCCGAACACTCAGGCAGTATGAGAGGAAGCAAGACGGGTTCTCAGGCCCGGAGGTCGGGAGGTGCTGGCCGCCCACGGGGACGAACACCTGCGGGACATGTGGCGGGCGCTGGGGAGCCCCCCCGGTGGGCCGGGGCCGGAAGAGGCGCTGCGGAGTGCCCTCATCCAGGCGGGAGGGGTGGCCCTGCGGCTCGACGCCCGCCTTCCCGTCACCTTAGCGGCGGCGGACACAGCGGCGTTGGTGACTGCCTCCCATCTGGAGGACGTGCCGCAGACGGACCCGCCCATCCACGACACCTTGCACCTGACGCTCTGCGCGGCGCGGTTCTGAGACGTTCGGGAGGAGGCGCGTGGTCGCGCACCCCCCACCTCCCACTTACTTGTCGAACTTCTCGTACCCGGCGGCACTACGGCGCTGGGCACCACGGGCGTAGTCGAGCTGCATCTCGACCGTCTCGTGCTTGCCCTCGGTGAAGGTGGAGTCGTGAATCCAGTAGTTCAGGCGGTGCTCGCCGAGCTGCACCCAGAACTTGTGGGCGTCCTCCTCGTCGCGCCAGAAGACGACGTGTTCGTACTGGTTGCGCTGCGCCCAGGTCTGCACGTCCGCGAGGACGCGGGCGGCCTTCGGGTGGGTCATCTCGAATTCGCTGCCGTCCTGCTCGTTGCGGAACTTGATCTCGGCCATAACACCCCCAGCGTACCCGATGCCCGCTGGCCCGGGGCCATGATGTCCGGAAAGGCCAGTTCGAAAGGCCCCCGCTCCCGCTTGCCCGCCCCCGCCCGTGGGGCTATCCTCCCGCCGATGGCGCCTGATCCTTTCCCCCTTCAGGTCACGACCCTGAACGTCAACGGGCTGCGCAGCGCCCTTCGCAAGGGCCTGAGAGACTGGGTGGCGCGCGAGCGGCCCGACGTGCTCCTGCTTCAGGAGGTGCGGGCCGACGCCATGCCCGAGGCCCTGGCGGACCTGGGTTACGCGGGCGCGTGGTTTCCCGCCCGGCGGGCCGGATATAGCGGCGTGGCTCTCCTGAGCCCGCATCCCCTCGCGGACGTGCGGGTCGGCATGGAACACCCCGAGATGGACGACGAGGGCCGGGTGCTCAGCGCCGTCCTGGCGGGCGTGCGCTTCGCCAGCGTCTACCTGCCGAGCGGGAGCAGCGGCCAGGGGCGCCAGGACTTCAAGGACCGCGTGCTCGCCGACTACCACGCGTGGGCGGCGGCCACCCTGGCGGAGGGCGTGCCCCTCGTCATCGGCGGCGACTACAACGTCGCGCACCACGAGGTCGACCTGAAGAACTGGCGGTCGAACCGGGGCAGCAGCGGCTTCCTTCCCCACGAGCGCGCGTGGATGACGGCCCACCTCGCCTCCGGCCTGACCGACACCCACCGCGCGCACCTCGGCGAGCGGGCGGAGTATACGTGGTGGAGCAACCGCGCGGGTGCCTACGCCAACGACGTGGGCTGGCGGATCGACTATCTCCTCGCGGCGGGCGTGACCGTCCGGGACCTCTCGGTAGACCGCACGGTGAGGCTCAGCGACCACGCGCCGCTCACGGGGATGGTCGAGCTCCCCTGGCCGATCTGAGCCGTTCCTGTCCGACCGTTCGGGAACTGTGCGGGTGGGGTCGGGGCGAGTACACTGAAGGTCTTCCGTTCCCGGGACCCCGGGACGAGGGGACGCGCGGGAGGGGGTGAGGGGCAACGTGGGAACCAAGGAGGATGTTCGGTCGCGGCTGAACATCGCGGAGGTCGTGGGGGAATACGTGCGCCTCTCCCCTGCCGGGAAGGGCCGTCTCAAGGGCCTGTGCCCCTTTCACAAGGAAAAGAGCCCCTCTTTTCAGGTGGACACCGAGCAGGGGTACTTTTACTGCTTCGGTTGCAAGGCGGGCGGCGACGTGTTCAGCTTCGTGCAGCGCGCCGAGAACCTGAGTTTCGGCGACGCCCTGCGTAAGCTCGCGGAAAAAGCGGGCGTGCAGGTCGAGGCGAAATACGGCGAACGCGGAAACCGCGACCTGTACGAGGTGAACGCCTTCGCGCTGGGCTACTTCCGTGAGCACCTGACTGGACCGGCGCTCGACTACCTGCGCGGCCGTGGCCTGAGTGACGCCACCATCGAGGCCTTCGAGCTGGGTTACGCGCCGGGGGGCTGGGACGGTCTGCTGGGACGGGCCCGCAGCCGGGGTCTCGCCGAGCGGCAACTGCTGGAGGCGGGCCTGCTGACCGAGAACCCCGAGTCGGGGCGGGTGTACGACCGCTTCCGGGGCCGGGTGATGTTCCCGATCCGCGACCACCTGGGCCGCCTGGTGGGCTTCGGCGGGCGGGTGCTCGACGACAGCAAGCCCAAGTACCTCAACACGCCGGAGACGGAGGTGTTCAAGAAGGGCGAGCTGCTCTACGGGCTCGACAAGGCGCGCTCAGGCCTGAGCGGCGGGGCCGAACTCGTCGTGGTGGAAGGGTACATGGACGTGATCGCCATGCACCAGCACGGCTTCACGGGAGCGGTGGCAAGCCTGGGGACGGCCCTGACCGCCGAACACGCCACCTTGCTCGAACGGCTGGGGGCCACCCGGCTGACCCTGATGTTCGACCGCGACGAGGCGGGGCTGCGGGCCACCCTCGCGGGGCTCGATCAAGTGCTCGGGGCCAAGTTCCGGGTTCGCGCGACGAGCGTGCCGAGCGGCAAGGACCCCGCCGACGCCCTGTTTGCCGGGGACGAGGAGGGCCTGCGAACCGCCCTCGGCAGCGGGCTGGATGAGGTGCACTACCGCGTGCAGGCGGCGGTGGAGGCCTATGGAACGGAGACGGCGGAGGGCAAGAGGCGCGTCCTGATGGCGCTGCTGCCCCGGATGCAAAATCTCGACCCCCTGGACGAGGGCGCCGAGCAGATGCGGACCATCGCCTGCCACCGCCTGAGCATCAAGCCCGAAGCGCTGCTGGAGTGGATCGGCAGCAAGGCCAAGCGCCGCACCCTGACCGACACCCACCTCGCGGGCATGAGCGCGGTGCGCGCCGAGGAGGACCGCGAACTCGCCCTGCTGCGCCAGCTCCTCGTGGACCCCAGCCTGCTTGCCAAGTTGGACGGCACGACCCCCTGGCGCAACGAGGCCGTGCGCCGGGTGATGCTCGCCGCCCAGGGTGCCCGCAGCCCCGACGAGATTCTGGAGGTCTTTCGCGGCCAGCCCGAGGAACAGCTCCTGATTCGCCTGATGTTCGAGGGACGGGACACGGGCGCGATCTCCCGCACCGCCAACGAACTCTATGAGCAGAAAGTCACTGCCTACGCCGCCGCCGCTGTGGATGACATCCAGACCGGGATCAGCATCGACTCCCTGCGCGCCGAGGTGGACCTGCTCAAGCGTCAGGTTGCCGGAGCCTCCGCACAAGAACAGATGGCCCTGCTGCGTCAGATCGGCGAACTCCAGCGGGCCATCGAAGCCGAGAAGCGAGGAAGGCGCACTCACGCCTGAGCCGCGGCTTCCCGGCAAGTTCAACCAAAAAGCCCCACCGGGGCGGGTGGGGTGAGGGTGGAGCGGGAGACGAGATTCGAACTCGCGACATCTACCTTGGCAAGGTAGTGCTCTACCAGCTGAGCTACTCCCGC